>CADCPJ010000266.1 GCA_902803245.1 uncultured Lachnospiraceae bacterium
AGCTCCTCTCCGAGGGAGTCCTTCAGCATCCTCCTCCGTATGGCCTGCCTCGAGAGCGTCTTCGCCCTCGTCCGCCTCCTGTAATCGAGATATCCCGACGCGATGCCGAGCTCCGGATGTACGAGAAGGTCGGAGTTCATGTCCTGCATATTGAAGGTTTTCCCGAGACCCGCAGCAAAGACTATGGGAAATTCCAGGCCCTTGCTCTTGTGCACGCTGTAGATGCGGACCACGTCGTCCTGCTCCGACAGCGTGTTCAGCTCACCGAAATCCTGACTGTACTTCTTCAGGTTCTCGATGTAGCGGATAAAATTGAAGAGGCCGATGTAGCTCGTCTCCTCGTACTCCACCGCCTTGTCGACCAGCATGCGGAGGTTCATCGCCCTCTGCGCTCCGCCCGGAAGAGCGGAGACATAGTCATAGTAACCGCTTTCAAAGAGGATGCGGTCAATCAGCGAGTGGAGCGGCGTGTCGGGAAGGGCCTCCCGCAGTCTGTCATAGAGGGCAAAGAAGTCCTCCAGTCTGCCCTTCAGCGTAAGGTCCGTCCCGTCCCCGCAGGAAGAGGCATACGCCCTGGCCGCATCGTAGAGGGACACGTCCCCTCTGTCTTTGCTGCCGGACAGGCTCACTCCTATGTCGGCGGTCCGGATGAGGGCCATTTCCTCGGAATTAAGTCCCGCAAATGCGCTCGTCAGCACCCCCGCGAAAGGGATGTCCTGCTCGGGATTGTCGAGTATCGACAGGTAGTTCAAGAGGCCCGTCACCTCGGAAGCGCTGAAATACCCGCTCTTTGCGGTTGAAAAAGCCGGGATCCGCATCGCCTCCAGCACCTTCTGGAAGACATCCGCCCACCCCTCCATGGTCCGAAGCAGGATGACGATGTCCCTGAACTGCACGCGGCGCATGCGGCCAAGCGAAGGGTCATAGAGCGTCCCATGGCCGACCAGTTCCCGGATGCGCTCCCCGATCATGCGCGCCTCCATTTCCTTCGCATCGGAAGAAGCGAGCTTTCCCGCGGCAGGGGATCCGCTCCCGGCCTCGTCCTCCGTAAGCACGAGCATTTCGCTCCGAAAGCCCTCCGCCTCAGGGTAGGACGCCCCCTCGATGAGAGCCGCCGCCTCATCGTACTCCACCTGTCCGATTTCCCTTCGCATAATCTGCCTGAAAATGACGTTAGCGGTCGAGATCACCTCTCCCCTGCTGCGGAAATTCCGGTGCAGGTCGATCGCGGCCCCGGATGCGGGGTCTATCCGATAGCGCTCGTACTTTTTTGCAAAGAGCTCCGGCCTCGCTTCCCGGAAGCTGTAGATGCTCTGTTTGATATCCCCCACCGTAAAGTAGTTCTGCTCTCCGTCACTTATGCGGCTTACTGCGGTGAGGATCGCCTCCTGGAGGTAATTGCTGTCCTGGTACTCATCGATCATGACCTCGCGGAAGCTCTCGGACAGTTCCCTTGCGGCATAGGTCCGCTCCCCGTCCTCCACGAGGATGCGGAGCGCATAGTGCTCGAGGTCGGAGAAGTCCATGACGCGTTTTCTCTGCTTGATCTCCCGAAAGCGCCCGAGAAATCCGGACGTGATCTCAAGGAGCGTGGCGATCGGCCCCGCGCTCTTTCCTACGAGGTCCGCCGCCTCTTCGGCCGAAGTGGGAAAGTAGTCCGTAAGGAGGGATTCGCGGATCTCGTTCGCCTTGCCGCGGAGCTCTTTGAAGAGGGCGGCAAGCTCTGCGTCTTCCCCTGCCTCCGCCTTCTTGCGGGAGAGAGGCACGGCTTTGAAGTCCTGCAGCAGTTTCCTGCACAAGTCGTAATCGGAGGCTGTCATTCCATGGCCTTTCGCTGCCGTTTCCTTCAGCTCCCGGAAGAGCTCATAATCCGCTGACGCGGAAGGGATGTAGCGGGACGGGCCTGAGGGGCTCTCCGCTATCTCAAGGCATCTCTTCACATAGCCGTATCCGGACCGGATCTCCTCCGCCGCGTCCGCTGCAAATTCCTTCATCCACGGCTCTTCCATCATCCCGTCCGCGGAGTGAACCTCCAGTCCGCGGAGGCAGGAAGCAAGATAGCCCTCCGCATCCGGGCTGCTCTCGGCGGTCGCCGCAATGCGAAGCACGGATTTCTCAAGCTGGTATTCCGTCTTGCCTGCGGCAAAGGTCTCCACAAAATCGACCATCCTCTTCTGAAATTCGGGAGAAGGATCCGCATAGGCCTCTTCGAGCACTTCCTTAAGCGCGTCCTGCCGGATGAGCTCGATCTCGCCCGCCTCGGCGATCCGCGCGCCCGGAGTGATCCCGATGCGGTGGCCGTAGTTCTTTACCACATAGGAGCAGAAGCCGTCGATCGTCGTGATCATGGCCCCCGGAAGAAGCGTGACCTGGCGCGCGAGGTGCGGGTCATCCGGGTGCTGTTCCCTCTCCTTAAGGAGCGCCTTTAAGAGCCGGTCCCGCATCTCTCCGGCCGCAGCTTTTGTGAAGGTGACGATGAGGAGCTCGTCGATATTTGCGGGATCCTCCCTGTCACAGATCCGGGAGAGGATTCTCGCCACAAGGACCGCGGTCTTCCCGCTGCCCGCGGCGGCGCTGACGAGGATATTCCGCCCCCTCGTCTCTATGACACGCTTCTGTTCTTCCGTCCATTTCACCGCCATCACGCATCCTCGCTTCCGTCGTCCATGTTCATCAGAATCTGATCCTCATCCATCACGCGAACCCCCCGGTAAGTGCATCCGGGGATGCGGATATCGAATCCGCAGACTCCCCCGTAGGGACAGAAGGTACACGCAGTGTCTCCCCGCAGCTCATAGGGATCGACCGACACGCTGCCGGACATCATTTCCTCCGCAGCATACCCCGCGAGTCTCTTCACATAGCGGCACACCGTCTGAAGATCGCCGGGACTAAGAACGGATGACCTGGCCGTGAATCCCCCGTCCTTTTTGAGGCCCACGGGTATGACGTCCGATTCGCTCCCGTCCGTGAGGTTTCTGTCCATATGCCGGACGGCATCCTTGTCCGCGGCCGCAACTCCCGACATTCTGAGCTCTTTTAAGACCCTGGCCCTCGTCTCCTCTTCGCTCTCCCCCTCCCGCGCGTCGACTACCGGATCCCTGATCTCTGCGTAGAACATCCCCGCAAGGACGTTCTGCGCGTTCTCCTCCCGCATCAGGTTCATCGCCGCATTTGCGTACACCGGCAGCTGCATCTGCAGCCCGTAATACACCTTCAGAAGGTCAAACCTGGCGGAGCCCGTTTTATAGTCGATGACCTTGATGTACTTCACATTGCTCTCCCTCGCGACGTCGGCGCGGTCGATGCGCCCGGTCAGATACATCTTCGCTCCGCCGCTTAAGGGAAGCTCCATGAGGGAGGCGTCCCCCCTCTCAAGAAATACCGCCTCGAGTTCCGCCGGCACGAAATCCCCTGCCGCAAGCTGAACGGACTGGGCCCACACGGTCTCCTCCATGAGGCGCGTCATCCGCTCGATCTTGTAGCGGTCCCTGGCGCTCTCCGCAAGGACCCCGCTTCCGTACTCCTTGGCCGCGGTCCGCACCGAAGATGCGGCAAGTTCGTCCCTGAGCTCCCTGTTTCCGGATAGTTCCGCCCAGCTATGTCCCTCATGGGCGCATCTCTTCGCAAAGATCTCCAGCGCCCGGTGAATCACAGACCCCATATCGAGACCGGTAAATGCGTACTCCGGCCTCTCCTTCAGCTTAAGGCCGTAAGACAGGAAATGAGCATAGCGGCACTCAAAGAACTTTTCAAGCCTCGATGCGGAGTTTTTCAGCACCTCCCCGTAGAGCGCTTTGGCCGAGGCGCGGCTGATCCGGTCCTCCCTGCTCTTTATCCCGGCGGCATGAAGGAGCCTCCCCACGCGCTCCGAGTATTTCCCGTGGTGAAGGTAATAGGAAAAGAGCTCGAGGTAAGCGGGACTCAGTTCCCCTTTGTCCAGCGAGGCGAGCGGGGGCGCAATCAGCGAGATTCCGGCGTCTTCCCTCTCCACAAGCATAAGGAGGTCCTCCTCGTCCCGCTCCTTTACAAGATCCGGGAACAGCTGCATCAGTGAGGAAATGAGGAATGACGGGCGCATGACTTCTCCCGCCGCATTTGACATCGTCCAGCTCAAGATCAGGCGGTCGGACGGCTTTGTCAGCGTCAGATAGAGATAGAACCGGTCGATCTCAAGCTGCTGCCGCTTAACCGGCTTCAGCTTCAGTTCCTTTTCGAAGAGGCGCTGCCGGTCCGCCTCCGTGAGCACACCGCCGGCCGACGGGGCCTTCGGGACCACGCCCTCGTTGACGCCGACGAAAAAGAGGACCCTGACATCCTGGAGGCGGCTCCGCTCCACGTCCCCGATCACGACCTGGTCATTCCCGGGAGGGATAATTGCGACGCGGGCCTCGGCAAATCCCGCCTCCAGCAGCTCCCGGTAATCCCTCATGGAGATGCTCTCTTTGCCCAGCACCGCGACAAGCTTGTCGAGGAAGCTGACGATGTAAGGCCAGACCTGGGCATACTCCCGCGCGAGATCCCTGCGGCCCTCGTCGGCAAAATGCCTCTCTTTTTCCCGAAGCTTCTCCTCTGCGCGGACGCGGAAGCAGAAATCGCAGAGGGCGGCCGTCTTCTCCCGGACGGTCCCTCCCCTCCTTGCCAGTGCTTCCGTCAGGGGATCGAGGAGGTCCATGATCTCCTTCCGCAGCGCATTGAGGGATAGGAGTTCGCCCTTGTCTTCCCCGCGGTAATGCCTGATAAACGGCTCTCTCCACATCTTCCTGCCGCGGATTCCGCAGGCCGCCGCATAGTTTTCCAGATGGTCGATGGCAGCGGGATCGAAATCGGTCATCCCCGATCTTAACATCCGGAACATGCTGCTGTAGGAATAGTTCTCGGTCACGGCCTCGAGCGCGGCTCTTAAGAACTCCATGAACGGGTTTTTCTTCAGCGCCCGCTTCTCATCCACAAAAAACGGAATCCCGTATCTTATGAAGATCTCTCTTACATAGTTCCCGTATGCGCTTAAGTTTCCAGTCACCACTGCAAAGTCCCTGTAGCGGTACCCCTCCTCCCGGACCAGGCGGCAGATCTCCCGGGCCGCATACCGGATCTCGTCCCGCCCGGACACAGCCTCGAAGAGGCGGACGGCATCGCCTGCCCTTATCCGGCCCGCCCCCTCATCCCCGCCGTCCGGGATATTCCCTGGCCGAAACAGGTTCCTCTCGATTGCTCCAAGGGCCGGGCAGAGGGCATGGCGGCCCACGCCGGACGGAACGCAGATCCGCCCGTGGGCGGGAGTGCCCGTCTCCTCCGCGATTCCTATAAGATCCGCTGTCATCTCCCGGCTTAAGGCAAAGAACTCCCTTCCCGGCTCTCCCTCCCCGGACAATTCCCTTGCGTCGGCCGTCACCGTGACGATCATGTCCCGGACCACTGTCATGAGCTTCTTTATGAGCAGAAGCTGCAGAGGCGTAAACCCGGTAAAGCCATCGAGCACAACCACGGCTCCCCTTATGAAGCGGGATTCCCCTACGAGCCCGGCAAGCCTTGCCGGCAGCTCCTCCTTGGTGAGGTAGGTTCCTTCGAGCCGGCTGCGGAAAGCCTCAAGGATTCTTGAAATGTCGCTGATCTTTGCTTCAAACGGACTTCCCGCCCCGCCTTTTTGCCCCTCGCCGCCGGAATCCCCCAGAATTCCCTTGAGCTGCTCCGGCCCGACTCCGTAGAGGAGGCACTCGGATATGAGCGCCTTCATTTCCGCAAGGAACTCAGGCCTCCCGATGAGATCGCCGTAATAGGAAAGATTCTTTTTCTCCTCCAGTGCGATTTTCTCGAGGAGGAAAGTCTTCCCGATCTCCTCGAGCATCTCTTCCTTCCTGTATCCCATCTCATCAAACACGCGGTACGAAAGGCGGGTGATGCTCAAGACCTCGATGTTCATGATCCCGTGCCTTGGATGGAGTTTCACGATGCTTCTTTGGGTCTCCATCGTGGCCTGCTCGGGCACAAGAACAAGAAAGCGCCGGTCCGGCGCTTTCAGAGATTCCTCTATGATATGCTCATATACGGCGTGGGACTTGCCCGTCCCAGCCCCTCCGAGGCAGAGTATGAGTGCCATGCGGCGTTTCCTCCAAACAAAACTCTGTTTTTAAGCTGACTGAATGTTTCCTCTTATGAGGCGGCAATCCGGGTCATTTTCCGCCGATTCCATCCGTCTCCCTCTTGAAGTAATACATCTTCGCACCGTACTCCCCCATCTCCGGAGGAATCGGTATGCCGCACTCGCAAAGTCCGGATCCGGGATACACCCCGCCCTCATCTCCGAAGACGTCCTCGAGGCTGTAAAATGCGCTCTCGTC
>CADCPJ010000267.1 GCA_902803245.1 uncultured Lachnospiraceae bacterium
AACATTTTCCCGACGCTTTAATAAAAAGGTTTCACGTGAAACATTTTCTTTTGGGGAATGTCGTGCTATAATAGCACATGCTTTGAGGAACCTGGGCCGAAAAACTAAGGTGGTTCACTTTCAGAGGAGAATAAACGAAGAGCATATGGGAAAAGTAATCGCTATATCAAACCAAAAGGGAGGCGTCGGAAAATCGACGACGGCTATCAATCTCTCCGCCTGTCTGGGAGAGAGACTAAAAAAAGTCCTGCTGATTGACCTGGATCCTCAGGGTAATTCCACGAGCGGTCTCGGAATTGACCGCGACAGCGCGGAACACACCGTGTATGATCTGCTGATCGGCGAAGCCGGAGTCGAAGAGTGCATCTGCCGGACACAGTTCGGGAGGCTCTTTGTGATTCCTTCCAATGTGGATCTCGCCGGCGGCGAGATTGAACTCATGGAGTTTGAGAACAGGGAGCTGCTTCTTAAACAGGCACTCGACGGGATCCGCGATGAGTACGATTTCATCCTGATAGACTGTCCCCCTTCCCTGTCGCTGCTTACTCTGAATGCACTCACGGCGGCAGATAGCGTGCTCATTCCCGTTCAGTGCGAGTACTACGCGCTGGAGGGGCTCACTCAGCTAATGAAGACGATTCATCTCGTGAAGGAGAGACTGAACCCGGACCTTGCGATCAACGGCATCGTCTTCACCATGTATGACAGCAGGACGAATCTCTCCCAGGATGTCGTGGAGAGTGTAAAGAATAACCTCGACGTCTATACATATAAGACCATGATACCCAGAAATGTCCGGCTCGCCGAGTCGCCGAGCTACGGACTTCCGATCATCCGTTATGACAGCCACTCCACCGGGGCCAGGCAGTACAGGGAACTGGCGAGGGAGATAGCGATGAGGAGGAAAATCTGATGGCAAAAAGAGGCGGACTGGGAAGAGGCCTGGATGCCCTGATCCCGAACAGGGAGGGGGCAAAGAAAGCGGTACCTGCGTCCACGGGAACCAGGAAGAAGACATCACCCGTCAAAAAAGAAGCTTCCGATGCGCCGGAGGCTGCTTCTTCACCGGGAAGTACCGGGGAAGAAACTGCCAGGAAGAAGGAAGCTCCGCAAGAGACGGGAGCGAAGCAAAACGATGTAGTCAGCATGCGCATCTCACTCGTGGAGCCGAACAGGGAACAGCCGCGCAAATTCTTTGACGAGCAGGCGATAGCCGAGCTGGCAGATTCCGTAAAGCAGTTTGGAATCATCCAGCCCCTGCTGGTTCAGAAAAAGGATGATTACTATGAGATCATCGCCGGTGAGAGAAGGTGGAGGGCGGCTCAGAAGGCAGGACTTAAGGAAGTTCCTGTAATCGTGAGGAATTTCTCCAGCCAGGAGGCGGTGGAAGTTTCCCTCATTGAGAACATCCAGAGAGAAGACCTCAATCCGATCGAGGAGGCAAAGGCCTACGAGAGACTGGTCCGCGATTACGGACTCAGCCAGGAGGAGGTTTCGAGGAGGGTGTCGAAGAGCCGGTCCGCAGTCACGAACTCCATGCGCCTCCTCAAGCTGGAGGATTCCGTTCAGAAAATGGTGGAAACCTCGGAGCTCTCAGAGGGACATGCGAGAGCGATCCTGGGCCTTCAGGATCCCGCTATGCAGAAAGCCGTCGCTGAAAATGTCCTCAAGGAGCATCTCTCCGTCCGTCAGACGGAAAAGCTGGTGCGGGAGAGCGATGAGGGAAAGAAAAAGAAAACAGCAAAGAAAAACAGTGCCGTCGATGAAGTGCTTCTGCAGGATCTGTCGGAACAGCTGAAGCAGGTTCTCGGAACGAAAGTGAGCATTCTTCCGAGGGGAAGGAGCGGGGGCAGAATTGAGATCGAGTACTATTCCGAAGATGATCTCGACCGCCTCTATGAGATGCTCCGCTCGGTGCGCTAAAGCGGGCTTCTTCCGGGATGTGCTGCGCAGTTTCTTCATATATAATACTATAATACCGGTTAACCCTGAATACTGTCGAAGGCAATTTCACAGCTTATATCATTTAACCTTGAATACTGCCGAAGGCAGTTGACCGGATTAACTGCATACAGGGAAAACGAAATGTTCTGCTTAAGGCAGACGGAGGCGTCCCTTGCGGAGACATTTTCGTTTACGATTATAAATATAAGGAGAGTCATGGGCGATATAATGAGTTCTATGGGCATTGACGCCGGAGTGATCATCATCGTGCTCCTTGTCCTGGAGATCTTTCTGGTTCTGGCCGTGTTTATTATGTCAGGGAAGGTCCGGCGGCTGAATGCAAAATACGCGAGCTTTATGAAGGGTCAGAACGGAAGCTCGCTGGAGAAGGACATCAGCAAGCGGATGGGAAAGATCGACAAGTACGCGCAGAACTTCGGTGCGCTGGACGATTCGATCATCAGTCTTCAGGAGACCATGCAAAAAAGCGTCCACAAGTACGGCATTGTCAAGTATGACGCGTTCGACGACGTGGGAGGGAAGCTCAGCTTTGTGCTCGCCCTTCTCGACGATATGGATACCGGTTTTGTCCTCAATGCGGTACACAGCAGGGAGAACTGTTTCCTCTACATCAAAGAGATCGTGAAGGGAGAGTCCTATATCATGCTGAGCAACGAAGAAGTCGAGGCGCTGAGGATCGCGAAGCGGTATGGAAGCGACGAGGCTTTTGAAGAATGACGGCAGCGAAAATCAGACACCGGGCTGCGCGGGCAGCGAGAAGAATAACATGTAAGGTTATATTAATAAAACATCACAGGAGATGAAAGAGACATGATTGATATCAGATTTTTGAGAGAAAATCCGGAAATTGTCAGGGAGAACATCAGAAAGAAATTTGAGGACCACAAGCTTCCCCTCGTCGATGAAGTGATTGAACTCGACAGGAGAAACAGGGAGATCAAGCAGGAAGTGCAGGCCCTTCAGGCGGAGCGCAACACGACTTCCAAGAAGATCGGCGTGCTGATGAAGGAAGGAAAAAAGGATGAGGCCATGGCGATCAAGGAAGAGATTGCCAAAAAAGGCGGCAGGATCACGGAGCTCGAATCCGAGGAGCGCAGGGTCGAGGAAGAGATACAAAAGCGCATGATGGTGATTCCGCAGATCATCGACCCGTCTGTCCCGATCGGAAAAGATGACTCGGAGAATGTCGAGATCGAGAAATTCGGCGATCCGGTCGTTCCGGACTTTGAGATCCCCTATCACACGGACATCATGGACAGCTTTGGAGGCATCGATCTCGATGCAGCCGGCCGCGTCGCCGGAAACGGCTTCTACTACCTGATCGGCGATATTGCGAGGCTCCACTCCGCGGTCATAGCATATGCGAGGGACTTCATGATTGACAGGGGATTCACCTATGTGGTGCCTCCTTTCATGATCCGCAGCAATGTGGTGACAGGCGTCATGAGCTTTGACGAGATGGACGCGATGATGTACAAGATCGAGGGAGAGGATCTCTACCTGATCGGCACTTCGGAGCACAGCATGATCGGGAGATTCATTGATCAGATGGTTCCTGAGGCGAGCCTGCCTCTTACGCTGACCAGCTACTCGCCCTGCTTCCGCAAAGAGAAGGGAGCACACGGCATCGAGGAGAGAGGCGTATACCGCATCCATCAGTTTGAGAAGCAGGAAATGATCGTCGTCTGCAAGCCGGAGGACAGCCCCTACTGGTTTGAACAGCTCTGGAAAAATACGGTGGACCTGTTCCGCTCGATGGAAATTCCGGTTCGGACGCTGGAGTGCTGCTCCGGTGACCTCGCTGATCTCAAAGTGAAATCGCTCGATGTGGAGGCGTGGTCTCCAAGGCAGAAGAAATATTTTGAGGTTGGTTCCTGCTCGAACCTGGGCGATGCACAGGCCCGCCGCCTGAAGATCCGCGTGAAGGGAGAGGACGGCCGGAAATATCTCGCCCACACATTGAACAACACGGTTGTTGCACCGCCCAGAATGCTGATCGCTTTCCTTGAGAATCATCTTCTTTCCGATGGCAGTGTCACGATTCCGGAAGTTCTGCGCCCGTATATGGGCGGAAAGGAAAAGCTTCAGCCCAATAAGTGATCAAAGAAAGGAGGCTTAAGTGCACACATTCTTTGAAGCTGTGGGACTTGGCAGGATCAGGGGGGCAAAGGCCCTGGAGAGACTTGTCCGCAACACGATCATGAGCTTTGATAAAAGAACGATCTTTAAAGATGAGTATGACATTGTGCACGGGGAATTCTCGAAGTATTATGCCCCGGATCTGGGCGTGACGGTTTGCGGGGAGTTCGACGACAGCGGAAGCTTCCACCCGGAGTACTCCTTTCCGTTTTACCACGCCCGCACGGTCAGCATGAAGCAGGTGGTCGACTACGAGAAGCACCTGTCCGACGATTCCTACGGAGGAATCTGCGACGACCCCCGGATCGGCACCTCGATCATATTTCATCTCTCCAATCTCGGGGAATATATGACGCTTAAAAAGGAGAACTCTTTGGACGGCACGGCGCTCCCGATCCGCTTTGCGGCCCTTGCCAGGACGGGAACGGTCCTTCTTCCTATTTATAAGACGGCAAAGGAGGAAGAGGACGGGCTCCGCGCGAGAGAGGAATATCTCCGCCTGGTCTCTGACGCCAGGGAGGGGGATGAGGAGGCGATCGAGGCCCTGACCGCGGACGACATGAATAATTACAATATCCTCGCCAAGCGGGTACAGCAGGAGGATATCCTGTCGATTGTGGACACATACTTTCAGCCCTACGGAATTGAGTGTGATATCTACAACGTCTGCGGAAACATCATTTCCTGCGAGAGGGTGACAAATGACTATACCAGCGAGCACATCTGGAAGATGCAGGTCGAAGCCTGTGACGTGTTCTTTGATCTGTGCATCAATGAGAGCCGGCTCGAGGGGGAACCCATGGAGGGAGCCCGGTTCAGGGGTGTGATCTGGCTGCAGGGTCTGGTACAATATCAGCGCGAGATTTGATGGACATTTTCGTCTGTTTTTGTTACACTAGTAGCTGTACTTTTTTTTAGATACTTTTTATGAATCAGGAGGTTTATCATGAAGAGAAAAATGCTGGCACTTACACTTGCAGGTGTTATGACGCTCAGTGGAGGCCTGACGGTTTTTGCTGCTGATTCAGCGGCAGAGAGCACACCGGAATCCGGAAGTGCATCGGCGGCAGAGAGCACATCGGAAGAACTGAGTGAAGAAGACATCGCCGCGCTCCTTGAGGCGCTCGGCGGAGAAGAGGGCGAAGGCCTTGACTTAACGGGCCTTATCGGAGAACTCTCTGATGATGCGGGCGCGGATGCGGCCGGCATGGAAGAAGCCATCGGCCAGCTTGTGGACAGCGTTACGGACGAGAACGGCAATCTGAATGTCGGAGGCCTTCTGGAAGGACTCGGCCTCAGTGCGGTTGTCGACAGCATCACGGGAGAGGAAGCCGACAATCCGATCAGCGGCATCTTAAAGGGCATCGGACTGGGCGACCTGCTTGGCGTTTTCACCACGGAAGACGGTTCTGTCGATGTGGGCAGCATTCTTAGGGGTCTTGGACTCGGCGAGCTGATCAGCGCATATTCCGATGAGAACGGCGTGTTTGATATGGAAGCAATGATCAATGACATCATGGGTCAGTTCACCGATGAGAACGGCGAGCTGGATCTTTCCGGCGTGGTAGGGCAGCTCGGTGTCGCCGAGGCACTTGACAGCATCACGGACGAGACCGGTTCCGTTGATGTCTTCGGCAAGTCCCTGGATCTGTCCGGACTGGAAGAGAGCCTCAGCGGCGATGTAAGCATCGACGGCGTGATTGATTCCGTAGTCGGTGAAGGCGGCGTCCTTCAGCAGGGCCTTGAGATCGCCACGGATCCTCAGACATGGGACAATTCCGGCCTTCTTGACGAGGGTTCACCTGTTGCGGCATTCCTTGATACACTTGGCAGCGAGGACGGCGCGGTATCCGAAGTCGTCGACTCCTTAAAGGGCGAGGACGGAAACTACAGCGCTGAGAATATTCTCGGGGCGGTCTACTCCCTCATGGACGAAAATGCTGTGCAGGGTGACAACCTTGTGATCAACGGCAAAGAGATTTCCGCTGAAGAGCTTGGAACTTCCATCAAGGGCGCTGTTGAGTCTCTTATCGGCGTTGACCTTGAAACTCTTGTGAGCTCTATCTTCGCAGGAGATCAGGCGGCAGCTCCGGCACCGGCAGCTGAGAGCGAAGAGGCGGTAAGTGAGCCGGCAGCCTGATCGGCCTTAAGCCGCTTGGGATTGCGGGAACGCCTGGCTTCTCTCGAAGCATTTATCACCATTTTTAAGAATAATGAGAAGGGCCGGCTGGAATCGTTCAGCCGGCTCTTTATTGTCCCTTTCACAATCAAAAGAGGAATTCCTATGGCAGAAGCGGAAAACAAGATGGGCGTGATGCCCGTGAAAAGACTGATCGTCAATATGTCCCTGCCGATGATGGCCTCCATGCTCGTGCAGGCTCTTTACAATATCGTCGACAGCATATTCGTGTCACAGATCTCGGAGACAGCCCTGACGGCGGTCACTCTGGCATTTCCGATGCAGAACCTGATGATAGCGGTCGGGTCCGGAACAGGGGTCGGCATCAACGCTCTGCTTAGCCGGTCCCTGGGAGAGAAGCGGTTTGACCGGTCGGATAATGCGGCGAATACGGGAATTGCCGTGATCTTTCTCAGCTATCTGGTCTTTGCTCTTATTGGATTCTTTTTTGCGAGATCCTTCGTCTCGCTGCAGACGCCAAATGAGGAGGTCAGGGAGCTCGGCGCGACATACCTGCGAATCTGCTGCACGATGTCCGTCGGGATTTTCTTTCAGATGACGTTCGAGAGGCTGCTCCAGTCCACCGGCCGGACTGTATACAGCATGATCTCGCAGTTGACCGGAGCCGTAATCAATATCATCTTCGATCCGATCCTCATCTTCGGTCTCTTCGGCCTTCCGAAGCTCGGGGTGGCCGGCGCGGCATATGCGACAGTACTCGGTCAGATGGTGGCGGCTGTCATCGGACTTGTACTGAACGTCAGGAAAAATGAAGAGATCCATCTGTCCATAAGGAGCATCCTTCACCCCGACGGGTGGACAGTCCGGCGGATTTATGCCGTGGCTATTCCTTCCATCGCGATGATATCGATCGGCTCGGTCATGACCTTCCTCATGAACCTGATCCTGCAGCCCTTCACCGAGACGGCCCAGGCGGTCTTCGGGGCATATTTTAAGCTCCAGAGCTTCTTCTTCATGCCGGTCTTCGGGCTCAACAACGGACTGATTCCCGTACTGGCATACAATTACGGTGCAAAGAAGAAAAAGCGGATCACCGAGTCCCTCTCGTTTGCCATGAAACTGGCTGTGGGGATTATGCTCGTCGGCATGCTCATTCTGGAAATCTTTCCGACGCAGCTGCTCGGCCTCTTTGACGCATCGGAGAACATGCTGGTAATCGGCGTGCCCGCACTGAGGATTATCGGGCTCACTTTACCGATCGCCGGTCTTTGCATCGCTCTCGGGTCGGTATTCCAGGCATTTTCAAGGAGCATGAATTCCCTGATCGTGTCCGTGGGGCGGCAGCTCGTCGTCCTGATCCCGGTGGCGTATCTTCTGTCAAAGACCGGCAATGTCGCCAATGTGTGGTGGGCATTCCCGGTCGCGGAATGTGCGTCGCTCATGATTTCCCTGGTCCTCTTTAAGAGGCTCTATCAGGAGATCATTGTGCCGATGTAAAAAAAAGAATTATAAAAAAAAGTACTTTATTTTTATGAAAGACTTTGCTACATTATTATCGAAGTGAGTTTGCAGTTTTTTGATCCGCATCATGAAAAAGGAGGACAACAATTATGAAAAAACTTGCGCTTATTATGGCCGGAATCCTGACAATCGGGACATTTGGATGCACTGCTTTTGCCGGGGCTGAGGAATCCGTCGCTGAGTCAACGGAATCCGTCGCCGAGCCGGTTGAAGTCAACTGGTCTGACATTGAGCCGTCCGTGAAAGAGTTGGGCATCGAGGGGGACTTTGTCACATTCGATGAGATCGCTCTCAAGATGTGGATGCCGACAGTTCTTGCTCCGACAGAACTGACAGATGAGGACAAGGAAAACGGTTACATCGGCTATTTCCAGACCGAAGACGAGTCCGCAGCTGTCGCTGTCGTCTATGTGGATGTGAACGGAGCAACTCTTGAGGAGTATCAGACACTTCTTGCAGAGGACGAGACAGTCTCCGAGCTTGAGACCTGCTCGCTCAACGGCCTCAATGCCCTGAGCTACAAGATTGAAGACACGGACTCCGCCAGCGTTGCATTTGATACAGAGAAGGGCTACATCCTTGAGGTGACCTTCGC
>CADCPJ010000268.1 GCA_902803245.1 uncultured Lachnospiraceae bacterium
TCCACAATGGAGATGTCCAGGTTTTGCAGCTTTGAAATTTCCGCTTCAATGCCCTCGGCGCACCACTCATAGGTGTTGCTCAGCCGCCGGGAGTCCAGGTCAAATTCAAAAACATAGGAGCGGTCCGCACCATAAAACGATGCAGCCAGGTCCAGCAGCTTGTTGCAGGCGATCCCATAGTTGTCGTTCCTGCGCAAAATGTTAATGCAGTCCATCAGAAGGTCGTTGATTACGATTTTTTGCTGGTCCAGTTCCTTCATTTCAAATGATCCTCTCCTTTGTATTGGCTGCAGACTGTCTGAACGTACGGGTCAGGACATTTTTTTATTATAGCAAATGGCAGCGGATGATTAAACAGCCATATTTTCACATTGCTGATCAAATTCGGACTGGAGTTCTGCCTCGATCTATGTCATCATAGATTCGGAGGCACAGCTCCGGTCAAAGACGCTCATTTTAAGAGCAGGTTAGCCCCTTAAGCAAAAGCCATACAGTTTTGCCGATGCGGGAAAGGAGACAGCATATGATGCCCCGCAGGGCATCAGTAAATCAGGCAGCTGCAGCAGAAGTGGCTGCAGGGAGGAGTGAAAAATGAGTACGCATGTCGGAGGAATCGGAATCTTTCCGGGTTCCTTTAATCCGCCTCATATCGGTCATATGCAGACGATCAGGCTGGCACTGGAGTGCTTTGATGTGCTGCATCTGTTCGTGCGGTACAACGAAGGCACAGATCTGGTTGACTGGGAGACCAAGCGCGGATGGTTTGAACGGATCAATAAAGAAATGGGAGGGCGCCTCGTCATCCACAGGATGGAGAACCAGGCGGTCCGGGGAAAGACCTACACGATGGAGGATTTCTTCGATTTTATCAGAAATACCATCCGCACTGTCGGGGTGCCTGTGAGCGGCTTTGTGTTCGGCGACGATTACCATGACGCGCTGCCGGTATTTCAGAAGGAATTCCCTCAGCTGTATTTCTTTAAGGGATCGCAGCAAGCCTTCGGCGCGGAGCGGATATCCTCCACGGCGATCCGCGAAGACCTGGAAGGTCACAAAGACTGGCTTCCGGTGTATGTCTATGAGACACTGAAGCTGTTAAATTCGGCTAAGGAGATCGACGTTGCCGGCTGCCCGGTTCTGGGGAAGGGTTTTGGCAGTACGGTCTTTGCCCTCGATGAAAAAACCATCGCAAAGGTATATAAAGACGGAACTCCTTTCGGGAAGGTGCAGCAGGAGTTCGAGCTTACAAAGAGCGCATTTCAAAGCGGAGTGCCCTGCGTCAGGGTTTACCGCGCGGCGCGGGTGGGAGAGGCGTTCGCTCTCGTGCTTGAGAAGCTCGGATCTTCTCTGGGCCTTGCGATTCATCAGCACCCCGAAAAAGCCGGGGCATATGTGGATCAGTATGTATCGCTTATCAAAAAACTGCATCACACCAAAGTGACGGACAGCGCGGTGTCCCCTGTGAGAGAGAGATGGCTGTCCTATACAGAAGGGCTGGCGAGATGGTGCAGCCCGGATGAGACGGCCCTGATGCGTGATCTCGTCAGCCGTATGCCGGAAGCAGACAATTATCTTCACGGCGACCCGCATCCCGGAAACATCATGCTGAGAGGAGAAGAGCCGGTTCTCATTGACATGGCGGCACTGGCAAGGGGCTCTTATCTCAGTGATCTTGCGGTAATCTACCGGGGGCTGGTCATGGGGCCTCAGTCACCCGGAATTGCGCGCCGTGAAGAGAGCATGGGCATGAGCGCGAAAGAGATTCGCGAGGTCGGCGACCTCTTCTTTATGAAGTATCTGGAGCTTAAGAGCAGCGAAGCGCTGGAAGCTGCCTATTCCAGGCTGCATCTTGTATATGCGCTGAGTGTTGTCGTGATGTGCGGCAGTGAGCGCATGAAGGACGAAGCGCTCGCCCGCACGCTGATGGACGGGCTGCTCCGCAAGGTTGTGGTTCCCGGAAAGGACGTGATCATGGAAATATGGAAAAATGGAGAACTGATGTGAAAGAACCCGGCGGGCTCTTTGAGCTGCATGCGGCAGATCTTGAGCTGATCGGCGAAGGCGGCAATTCCAGGGTATACCGGCTGGACGGGAACAAGGTTGTGAAGGTTTTTCACAAGGATATCCCTTGGGACATGGTGCACTACGAGTATGACCGGAGCTGCGAGGCGTATGACGCAGGTGTCCCCTGTGCCGCCTGCTTCGGGATGGCGCGTGTGGACGGCTGCCCCGGTATTGTATACGAAAACCTTGGCTCCCGGAACCTGCTTTCCATGATCGCGCGCGACAAGGCGCACCTTCAGGATTACATCCGTGATTTTGCCCATCAGGTGCGTGTCATGCATTCCAGAAGCGTTGATACAGCGCGGCTGAAGGATGCAAAGCAGGTGTTTGAAGCTTATCTTAACAGACTGGAGGGGCATCTGTGCAGTCCGGATGAGGTCAGCTCCCTGAAAAGGATCTGCGCCGTCATTCCAGACCGAACGACGTTTATCCACGGCGACTGCCATCCGGGCAATGTGATGGAACGGGGCGGGGAGCTGATTCTCATCGATCTGTCCTCCTGCGGATACGGGCATCCTGTTTTCGACCTTGCGGGCATGTATTCCATATATATGCTGTCCGCACAGGATGAAAACCGGAGAGGGCATCTGGTACCGGCCAGGGATTTCACCGCCCCGGAGTGCCGGGCGATCTGGGAGACTTTTTTGAGGTCGTACTTTGAAAGTGCAGACGAAGCTTTCCTGCAAAAGGCCGGGGAACAGATTCAGGGATTTGTCCGGGTGCGGCGCCTGCTCAGAACCCTGATCGTTAAGGATGAGGATCTTCACCTGTATTATGAGGCGAAGCAGGAGGCACTCACATATGTGGATCAGAATCCCGGGCCCCTGTGTTTTTGAGGCCTGCCGAAGAGAATCCGAATCGGGGTCCATGTATCAGCCCGTGAAACAACGAACTGCCCCCTTTGCTGCGGGGGCAGTCTGTTTTTTGTTCATCGATCTGTTGTTCCGGTCACCTGAGGATCTGTTTACCCGCCATCTCCCAGCTCGCCACATCCACGTAATAATAATCGATCACTTCCTGACCTGTTTTTTCATCAGTATGTGCTATGTAGGGGGTTTTATTGTTGTATGGATATTTCAATTTGATTCTGTACCCGGCAAAGTCATCGCTCGCATTCGTATTTTCCTCCAGGCCGAGCACATTGTCCGGAGTCGCAAATACGATCTTACCCTTTGCTTTGGAAACCTCAAAATCTTCGATTTTTGCATACTTATAAGAAGCTTTTGCGGGCCCTCCGGCCAGTCCCCATCCATACCTGCCTTTTACGTTCCAGGAATATAAGGCTATATATTTCGTATATTTCTTCCCTCTTTTCAGTTTGTATCTGTAGTGATAGAACCCCCTCGCGGACAGGGCCGAAGGATCATACAGATAATAGCCCCTCTTCCGGAGCTTGCTGCGGAGTTCAAAAATATATCCCTTGTACTTTTGATTCTCATAATACTTGTATTTGTGCACTTCAAAATATTTATTGAAATTCTTCTTTGTTACGGTTACCTCCTTATAGCCTTTCGGAGCGGCATAAGTCACCGCCGGTACCAGAAGCA
>CADCPJ010000269.1 GCA_902803245.1 uncultured Lachnospiraceae bacterium
CCGGACATCTTCCTCATCGCGGCGAAAGAGCTGGGCGCAGCCCCCGAAAACTGCTTCGTCGTGGAGGACTCCTACAGCGGAGTGCGCGCGGGCAAGGCCGCCGGGATGCAGGTCATCATGGTCCCTGACCGCGTCGCGCCGGACGAGGAGATCCGGGCACTGGCGGACTACGTTCTTCCCGACCTCAACGGCGCTGTGGAGATCATTTTGTAAAATGGCGGATTTTCGCATTTAAGAGATTCATCACCCGCTTCTTGTCCGCGCTCCAGAGCGGCTCGATCAGCAGTCTCTTCGGGGCATCGCCGGTCATCCTGTGAATGACCACTCCCTCCGGGAGCTCCTTCAGGCACTTCACGACCAGATCCGTGTACTCCTCCATCGTCATAATCGGAAACGGGTCCTCCTGAAACTCCGCGGCCAGTCTGGTGCCGGACAGGACATAAAGATTCTGGAGCTTGATGCCGTCGAGCACAGGCTGAAGGCGGGCGAGATAACGGACGGTGTCCAGCATATCTTCTTCCGTCTCACCCGGGAGCCCGAGTATGACGTGAACGACGACGGTAAGTCCGGCCTCCTTCAATCTCTGATAGGCATCTGCAAATGCCGCGAGCGGATAGCCGCGGCCGACCCTTTCCGCCGTTTTTTCGTGGACCGTCTGAAGACCCAGCTCCACCCAAACCGGTTTTATGCGGTTAAGCCCGGACAGCATGCGAACCATGTCACCGCCGAGGCAGTCCGGGCGCGTCCCTACGGACAGGACGGCAATTTCAGGACGGCATACCGCCTCCAGATACAGCTTCCGCAGTCTCTCCGGATCCCCGTACGTATTCGTAAAGGACTGGAAATAGGCGATGTACTTCCGGTCTTCTTCCGGCATATCCGCGGGAAATTTGTGATCGACTCTTTTCTTCGCTTCCCGAATCTGCTCTGAAAGAGGGGCAAAGGAGGAGGCGAAATCTCCGGACCCTCCCTCTGAGCAGAAACTGCAGCCGCCCCATCCGAGCGTGCCGTCGCGGTTCGGACAGGTGCAGCCGGAGCTCAGCGAGAGCTTCAGCACTTTCCGGCCGTATTTCTCCTTCAGTTCGTCGGATATCGTGCGGATTGTCATACTATCTCCTTTTTGTTTGACGGGCATCCCTGTGCCAGTATATCACGTGAGCGCGGGATCCTTCCGCTCTTTTTTGTGTGCGGGAGACTCTGTGTGTATGGCAGCTCCTGTGTGTGCGGGAGATTCGTTAGGAACTTGCCTCTCACAGGGAAGAATCATATAATGGAGCCACGCGGCGTGATATCCGGGCCGGAACAGGAGATGACGCTTCGGGCCTGCCCGAAAGTGCCATTTGGAACAGACTTATGAAGAACGGGAAACCCGGGAGATCACTCCTGTCCTGCAGGAAGCGGCGAAATAAGATTCCTTTATCAACCAATGTGTAAAGGAAACCGGCAATGATTCAGCACCCCGGTTCCCGGGGGCGCTGAGCGGTTACAAAAAAATGAAGAGGAAGGACGAGGGAAAGTGAAAGCACCATTTTCAAAATACCTGACGGAGATCGCCCCGGCGCTGAAGAGCATGGCGGCGTCTCTCATGGAGGAATACGAGTATGTGAGCGTGCTCTCCACTGATTCGGTCGGATTTATGGCCAGGGTGTCTCAGCGCGCGAAGAGCATCCGCGGCAGGACGATGACGACGGAGCGGGGCACTGTGGTGCGGGTCTTAAAAGACGGGCTCTACAGCGAGTACGCATTTAACGAATTCGATCCGGGCAGGGCGGAGGAGATGGCGGAGGAGATCCGCAAGGGACTTCGTGACCAGACGGAGCTCATGAAGTCGAGCGGGGTGAAGCCCTATGAGACGGAGGCGCTCAGCGACGAGAGCGCAGAGCTCTTTGTGGAAATGGAGACGGGATCCCTGCCGGAGGAGTGCGATTTCGACGAGCTGCTTAAAAAACTCACATCGATCAGCGACGAGGCAGTAAAGCTTGACGAGCGCGTGATTGACTGCCCGATCACTGCCCAGTCCACGCATGTCTCCAAGCTCTTCTTCACGAAGAACCGCGATTTAAGACAGAGCTACGTCTATTCCGAGGCCGCCCTCATGCCGGTGGCCCGGGGAAATGGCAGAAGCGAGATGTCCTACGCCGGCATCTCCGGGAGAAAGGGACCGGAGCTCTTCGACGAGCTGCGCGCGAAGGTGTCTTATGCAGTGAAGGCAGTGGGCGACCAGCTCACAGCCGACCGCGTGACTCCCGGCGAGTACGAGGTGATTACCTCCCCGGAGATCACGGGGCTCATCGCCCACGAGGCGTTCGGCCACGGCGTGGAAATGGACATGTTCGTGAAGGGGCGCGCTCTCGGAGCCGATTATATCGGAAAGAGAGTCGGCTCGGACCTCGTGACGATGCACGAAGGTGCGAACTGCGCGGTGAACGTGACGAGCTATGCATTTGACGACGAGGGGACGCTTTCGGGGGACGTGACGGAGATCGACCGCGGGATCTTAAAGGGCGGAATCTGCGACGCGCTCGCCGCGAAGCGCCTCGGGACACAGCCCACCGGAAACGGCAAGCGCGAGAACTTCGAGCACAAGGTCTACACGCGCATGACGAACACCGTCTTCGACAGCGGGGAGAGCTCTCTTAAGGAGATGATCGAGTCGATCTCTTACGGCTACCTCCTCGAGGGGATGGATTCCGGCATGGAGGACCCGAAGCACTGGGGCATTCAGTGCATGCTCTTAAGGGGCTATGAAATCAGGGACGGAAAGCTCACCGGGAAGGTGGTCTCGCCTGTCTGCATGACGGGGTACGTCCCGGATCTGCTCGGCTCCATTTCCATGGTGAGCCGTGACCGCATGATCTTTGGAAATGGCGGCTGCGGCAAGGGTCACAAGGAGTGGGTTAAGGTTGCGGACGGCGGCCCGTATCTCAAATGCCGCGCGAGACTGGGGTGATGGATATGGAGATAAAAAAGCTGATTGACCTGATCGGACAGACGTCTGCGGACGCCTGGGAGATCACCGAAGTGAAGACTCATGGCTGGGAGTTCTATTTTATCAGGCACAGACTCGACCAGAACCGCCTCGTGAGGACGACCCACACGACGGTTCGAATCTTCCGGAAGATCGAGGACGGAAAGCTGCTCGGAAGCGCTTCCGAGGAGATTCCGCCCACGGCCTCCGATGAGGAGGCGCTCCGCATACTGCATGCGCTGTCGGAGAGGGCGGGCTTCGTCCGGAACCCGGCTTACACCCTGCTTGATCCGGGTGAGGAGACCGCTCTTTCGGGAGATGCGGGTTCGAAAACTGCTCTGCCTGGGGCTTCTGGTTCGGAGACCGCTCCTTCTAAGGGCTCGGGTGCGGAAGGCGGTTCCGTGAAAAATGAATCTTCCGTCAGCGACATTGCCCGGAATTTCATCGGGACCATGGAGGAGATTCCGGAGAGCGCGGATGCGGACCTCAACTCCTATGAGATATTTGCCAATGTGCGGGAGGTCCATTTTGTCAATTCCAATGGGATCGACAAAGTGGAGACCTACCCGGATTCCATGCTGGAAGCCGTCGTGAATGCGAGAGACAAAGGCCGCGAGATCGAGCTCTACAGGATCTGCCATATGGGCAGCTGCGACAGGGAGAACCTGACCGCGGAGCTCGTGAATGCCATGAGATTCGGGAGGGACCGCCTGAAGGCGCTTCCGATGCCGAAGCTCGAAAAGATCCCGGTGCTCTTTACGACCTCGGACGCCAAAGAGATCTGCCGCTTCTTCACGGACAGGATGAGCGCCTCTTTTAAGGCGCAGGGCTACTCCGACTTTGAGGTGGGGACGCCGCTCTTTGGCGGACAGATGGAGAGCAGAGTGACCGTGGAAGCGGTGAAGAGCCTGCCGAACTCCTCCTGCAACCGCGGATTTGATGCGGAGGGCGCCCTGAGGCGGGACGCGGTTCTGATCCGTGAGGGTGTTCCCGAGCAGTTCCTGGGAGACCGCCAGTTCAGCTCCTATCTCGGCCTTAAGAATTCGTTCATGCCGGGAAATTACCGGTTGAGCGGCGGGACTTATTCCGAGGAGGAGCTGAGGAAGGGAGACTACCTGGAAGCGGTCGAGTTCTCGGATTTCCAGGTGGACGCGCTGAGCGGAAACCTGGCCGGGGAGATCCGGCTCGCCTACTGGCATCACGGCAAAGAGGTGACTCCGGTCACCGGCGGATCGATCTCCGCAACGCTCCTTGAGGCGGGAAAGACGATGAAGCTTACGAGGGCGCTCCGGCAGTACGACAATATGGAGATCCCGGCCGCCATCCGCCTGGAGGATGTGTCGGTGACCGGGGTGGACGATAAAACGGAATGACCTGCTTAAGCACACCGAAGGCGTCCCTTGCCTGGGCAGTTTCGCCTGCGGCGGCAGGGAAAACGAAACGCCCCGCTAAAAAGCACACCGAAGGTGTCCCTTGCGGGGGCATTTTCACTTGCGGCTATAACTGAGGCAGCAGCTGCTGCATCGATGAACGGCCGGCAGCTATGGAGAATGGACGATGAGAAAACTTCAGCGATATTTTGATACGAACTCAGCAAAGGAAGTCTCCGCGCAGATGGAGATGCGCCAGGTGTATATCATCGGGGCGGGGCTCTCGGGACTTGCTGCGGCTCATTTTCTGATGAGGGACGCGGGGATAAAGGGCGAGAGGATCCACATCCTGGAGAAGGAGCAGCTCGGAGGCGGAGCTCTCGACGGGTATTCCTTCGAGGAGACCGGCTATCTCATGAGAGGGGATCACAAGCTGGATGCAAGATGCGACTGCCTGATGGAGCTCATGGAGGACATCCCATCTCCGGACCATCCGGGCGAGAGCCTCCAGGAGGAATATTTCAAGCTGTTAAGCGACGATCCGAACTACTCGCTGTGCAGGCTTACGGAAAATCACGGGGAGGAAGTCCGCTCCGGCTCATCGCTGGGACTATCGGATGCGGGATGCATGGAGGTCTTTAAGCTTCTCCTGTCCACGGACGAGGATCTTTCCGGAAAGCAGGTCCGCGACGTCTTCGGCGAGGAGGTACTCGCCTCTCCTTTCTGGCTCTACTTAAAGACCACATACTTCTTCCGGGAGCTTCACTCGGCTCTGGAGCTTAGGAACGCCCTCTTAAGAAGGCTCGGGGAATTGTCCGGGCTGCCGGATCTGAGCTCCATTTCCTATCTGAAATACCACATCTTTGATTCGCTGGTTGCTCCCCTTTCGGCGGAACTGAAATCGGCAGGTGTGAACCTGCGGTACGGGGTCCGCGTGACGGACGTGGCGTTCGACTGCGCGAGGGGAAGAAAGCGGGCGACGAGGATCGACTACACGGAGAGGGCGGAGGACGGCTGCATCGACTTAAAGGAGGAGGACCTCCTCTTCGTCACGCTGGGAAGCTGCGTCGAGAACTCGTCGAGGGGATCGAAGAGCGAACCGGCCCCGTATCTGAGGGAGATTCATGAGGGCGGCAGCTTTGACCTGTGGAGAAAGATTGCGCTGCAGGATCCCTCATTCGGACACCCGGATGCCTTTTTGACGAGGCCCGAGGAGACGACCGCCATGAGTGCGACGGTGACAACCTCCAGCCGGAAGATCATTTCCTATATCAAGAAAATCTGCAAGAGAGATCCGTTCTCGGGCAGGACGGTGACGGGCGGATTTGTGACAGCCCAGGACTCGCCGTGGACACTCAGCTGGTCCGTGGGCAGGCAGCCCGTCTTCAGGGGCCAGGAACAGGGGCAGTGCGTGATCTGCCTCATGGGGCTGAGCCCGGAGAGGAGAGGGGAGTACGTGGACAAGCCCATGCGGGACTGCACCGGGGATGAGATCTGCGCGGAGTGGCTCTTCCATCTCGGCGTCCCGGCCGACCAGATTGATCAGCTCGCCGGGGAGGAGGCCCGGACGATTCCTGTGATCATGCCGTTTTTCACGGCCCCGCTCATGCCGCGCAAGGACGGCGACCGCCCGGAGGCGCTTGTGACGGGAGCCAGGAATTTCGCTTTCATGGGCCAGTTCGCATCCTGCGGCGATGAGGCGGCGCTGTCCGCCGAATACGCGGTCCGAAGCGCGATGGAAGCGGTGTACCGCCTCATCGGCATAGAGCGGGAACTGCCGAGTCCCTGCGGGGACGCCTTCGACCTGCGCGTGCTCTTTGGCGCCCTTTCGGCACTGAGAGACGGGAGAAGC
>CADCPJ010000270.1 GCA_902803245.1 uncultured Lachnospiraceae bacterium
GCGTATTCCTTGTTCACGAGGATGAGATCGCCGCGATGCTTCTGATCCTCCGAAAAAGAGACCAGGGACACAGTCTCCGCCTCACTCCCGGCTACAACTTCTGTTCCTGTTTCAGCTCCAGCTCCTGTTACTGTTCCAGCTCCAGTTCCAGTTCCAGCCCCTGTTCCAGCTCCTGTTACTGTTCCAGCTCCAGCTCCAACTCCAGCTCCTGTTCCAGCTCCCGTTCCCGCTTCCGCTTTCACTTCCGCTTCCGCACTCGCCGCAGGAGGCTGAGCCGTCGTTGTGCCTGCATTTGTCCCGGCATTTTTTCCGCAGCCGGCAAGCACAATTGCAAGCGCAGCGACCGGCGCGATCATAAGCAATGTTCTCTTCATATTTCCCTCAAAACGTGACAATGGGGACTGTCCCCATTGTCACACCATCAGTTTTCTCTTTTCTTCCTCAGTGAGTGGGCGGAAGCTTCCCTCGGGAAGCTCCGGATCGAGTTCGAGACTTCCGATCGCGATTCGCCTCAAGGTGAGCACTTCCTTGCCGACCGCGGCAAACATCCGCTTCACCTGATGGTATTTGCCTTCGTGAATCGTGACATAAGCATGCGTGACAGGCATCCCGCAGCGCATATTATCTACTTGCGGAGCAGTCGGCACATCTGCCACTGCTACTTCAGTCGGCTCCGCCGCAGAATCTTGCTTCATTCGTTCAGTTGCCAGCTCAGCCGGCCGCCCGGCCACGAGCTTCTGCCCCATCCGTTCACCCGGCGCCGCCGTCGCATCCGCCTGCGGCGCAGCCGCTGCATCTGCCCCTGCCGTTGTAGCCGTCGCCGCCTCAGCCACCACCAGCGCAGCCGGCGCGGCCGTGAACTCCTCGTCCAAGCGGAGCCCCGCCGCAAATGCCGCAACGTCCTCTTCCGTGACCGCGCCGCGGACCGTCACCTCGTATCGTTTGTCCACGTGGTGCTTCGGGCTCATGAGGTGATGATCGAAGCTGCCGTCATTTGTGAGGAGGAGGAGTCCCGTCGTGTCCTTGTCCAGACGTCCGACCGGGAAGAGGTCTTTTCTCCTCTTCTCTCCCATCAGGTCCAGCACCGTCCTTTGATGCGGGTCCCTCGCGGCGGTGATGACTCCGGCGGGCTTGTTCATCATATAGTAGACATTTTTCTCATAGAAAAGTTCGCTGCCGTCGAAGCACACCCGCTCGTCTCCTTTAAGCTGCAAGCCCGGATCCTTCACTACAGCGCCGTTCACCGTCGCGCGGCCGCGCCGGACAGCCGCGCGCAGCTCGCTTCTTGTGCCGACTCCGAGGTCGGATAAGTATTTGTCGAGTCTCACCTGCGCCTCCTCTTACCGCGGCGCCGGCCGCCGTGGTGGCACCTCTCGCACACGCCGAACGGATAGTTCCAGGGCAGCGGCCTCCCGCACTCGCGGCAGCGCCTCCCGGTCAGCTCCTGCTTCTCGAGGATCTTCATGATCGCCAGGGAGAGCTTCTCCTTCGCGGCGAGAATCTCGGGGATTCCCTCCGGGTGGTCGAAGCGGTCCAGGTAGCTGTAGAGCAGGTCGCACACGTGGAAGTCCTCCTCGAGGGCCGGGAGATCCGACGCGGTCCCGTCCTCCGGGATATGCTGAGGAAGAAAATGGGTGTACCCGAACGTCACGCCCTCATTTTCACAGACGAACATCTCCCGCCAGATGGACAGAAGATCCTCGTTGGTCTCGTCAAATGCCATCGTGACGAAGCGGTAGATGAGATATTTGTTGTCGGAGATCTCCTCGAGGAGCTTTGCCAGCATGATCTCGCTCTCATTGAGGTTCTTCCGGAAGCCGCGGCTGACTTCCATTTCCACCCACTGCACCAGGATCTCCGAGAGCGGGGCGTTGATGCGAAGCAGCTCCTCGGGAAATGAGACCACCGCCTCCGTGTCCGGGGGAAGCTGCATCGTGAGCGCCTCCTCGATCATGGGCGCGTCATAGAGCGTGTTGACGAGCCCCTCGTCGAAAATGCCGAATCTCCCGGCGCGGCCGGCGATCTGCTGGATCTCGGCCGGATAGAGCTCCCTGCGCTCGTAGCCGTCGAATTTGTCCGTCTCGAGGAACACGATCCGGCGGACGGGCATGTTGAGGCCCATGCCGATGGCGTCCGTGGCGACGACGATGTCGGTCTCCCGCTCGCGGAACCTTCTCGCCTCCTCATACCTCACGTCGTAGGGCAGGGCGCCGTAAATGATGCTGCAGGTCTTGCCGATCTTCTGCAGCTCGGCGGCCACGGCGTGCACGTCCCTCCTCGAGAAGACGATGAGCGCGTCCCCCGGGTGAACGTCAAATGGGAACTGGAACACCTGCTGCTCGAAGATGAGCGGCGTCTTTCTCTCGTGATAGACGGCCTCGCAGGTGTCCCCGCACTCCTCTATGAGCCTGCGGATGAGCTGCTCGGCGGAGGGCGCGGAGCAGACGTGGATCTCCTTCGCGCGCACCCCGAGGATCGCCGCCGTCCAGGCGCCGCCCCTCTCGTCGTCGGTCATCATCTGTGCCTCGTCGATGACGGCCACTTCGTATCTCTGCTTGAAATCCAGCATTTCTATGGTGGAGGAGCGGAGCGTCGCGCCTTCGACGACCCTTCTCTCCTCTCCGGTGACGAGGGTGCAGTCCGCGCCCGCCCGGTTGAGCGTGTCGTACTGCTCATAAGCGAGAAGTCTTAAGGGCGCCAGATAGACGCCGCTCTCGGCTTCCTTGAGCCTCTCGATCGCGTCGTGCGTCTTGCCCGAATTCGTGGGCCCGATGTGCAGGATAAAATGGCGCTTCATGGCCCGGGCGAGCGGGAAGAGATCCGGATAGTTCTTCGGGATCGTGTCCGCGATGCCGGATGCGATGATATTAAGCCGCTCCCGCCGCAGCATGCCCTCCCTTATGGCCCCGGAGTAGTAGGGGTTCTCCTCGAGGAGCTCCGTGATGCGGTCAAAGTCGTAGTTCTCCCGGATAAATGCGTCCTCATCGAAGCCCTCCGTAAGGCACGCGGCCTGCTGCTGAAGCTGATAGGCCACGCCCTCCCCGGTGTCCTCGCTCGCCATGAGCTCCCCGAGGAACGGGTACTCCTCGCACAGAAGGACCACGAGAGCCGAGGACGCGCAGATCCCCGCAGCCGCAAAATGCCCGAAAAGGAGTCCCTGAAGGGCTGCCGTGTCGTACTGCTCGTAGAAGAGCTCCGCATTGTCCGTGCTGAACTCCTCCGTCTGCTCCTTTGACTTTCCGCTCTCCTCTCTGCGGCGCACAGTCACGTACATCCGGTCCGACCGGATATACGAGTCCGCCATTTCCCTCTCCCTGTCAAGAATCTGCTGAGAGTGCGCCGCGGCAAATTCTTCCATCGGGATGCTGTTCACGTAGGTCTTCGCGATCCTCCGAAGGAGCTTCGCCTTCTCCCTTCTGGCGGTGCGGCGGGCTTCATTTTTCGCGCGCGCGACCAGCTTCTCCAGCTCCTCCCGGAAAATGGGGTTCTCAGTGATCGTCCCCTCCTGAATCTCCTGGTAGCGGCTGCTCCGGCTTAAGGCCTCCTCGTAGCGGCGGTGGTACTCCTTCGTCTTCTTGTAGTTCTGGACCGCGCTCTTTTTGGGCGGATTTCCGTTCTGGAAGCAGCCCTTCCTGGCGAAATTCCTCGCGTCCCTCTTGCAGCGCTCCTTGTATTTGAGGAGGAGGTCGATCTCAATCGCCTTCTCGTCCACCTCCGGCACGGAGAGCTTGTCCGCCTCCGCCGTGATCTGATAAAACTGGTTCCGAAGCTTCTCTGTTCTCGTCATACTTTTATTTATTCGATCTTTCTATAGGAATGTGTCTTGTGCCATACAAGCTGAAATAGGCAGCAGGTCCTTCTCATCATCATATCAAAAAGGTGACAATGGGGACAGTCCCCAATGTCACCTTTTTCGATCCGCATAGTCAGTCGCTGCTGTCGATATCCGCAACGATAAAGAAATTGTAATTGGGATACAGCTTCCGGACCTCTTCCGTCATCTGCGCGGCCAGTGCCTCGCGGTCATCCACCGAGAAATCGATCACGGCGTCCATCCGCCCCTCCTTCTTCTCGATGTTCACGTAGAAGCCGTGCACCTGAAGGACACCCTCGTGTTCCATCACGACCCTTGTGATCTTCGACCGCATCTCGGCCGCCTCATCCTGCTTCGTGTTGATGGAGTAAATGCCGACGCCCGTAATCGCCGCGCCCGTCTCCTTATAGACCCGGTCCGCGATCCTTCTCGACATCTCATCGATCCGGTCCGCCGTCATGGTGTCCGGCACCGA
>CADCPJ010000271.1 GCA_902803245.1 uncultured Lachnospiraceae bacterium
CAAAAATGTAATGACTGCACAGGACATGCCGGGACCAAAATGCGGGAGCAGCCGGACAGATTCTCACTTGAATGGCGGTAACTGCTGGAATATAATTCTCTTAGAGGTATCATAATAAACTCAGATGGAATGCACTTTGATCGACAAAAACCAAAACCATTGCAATCTTCCTGATGATTGTGCCCGGAGCACATGAAGATGATCCGGTATCCGTTTCCTGCTGCCGGAATCTCTTTTCAGTGTTAAGATCGGGACAAGGATATGTATTCCTGGATAACGAGGGATTCTCATAAACCTGCCCGTGTCAGTCCTGTACAAAGGAGGGTGGTGTGTCTTGAGGGGAAAACGAATATGGAAGCTTTTTCCGGCAGGCCTCTTTCTGGCGCTTGCCGTGCTTCTCATTGCTTCTGTGCCGGCGGTGGCCGCCCCGGAAGGAGGGCAGGGCGACCCTCTCACCGTAGGGGTGCCTGCGGACCGCTGCCCGATTTTCTATTCGGATGCGGTCACGGGAGAGCTTACGGGGCTCGGAGTGGACCTCATGCGCCTTGCGGCGGAGGAGGCGGGATATGACGTCACCTTTCTGACCGTCGCGGAGGAGACTTTAAAGGACGCCCTGGACAACCCGGACTACGACCTGGTTATGCCGTTCGGAAGCGCGGTCACGAGCGCCTCCGGAGGGGCGAGCATAGTCTCGAACAACCTTCTTCAGACACCCTTTACGCTGGTCACTGCAGACAACAGGACGCTTCCCCCGCTCAACAGTCTGCACGTGGGGATGCTCTCCTCACTCGGAGCAGGGGCGGAGACCGTCCGCGAGATGTATCCCGGCATTGAGATCACCCTGTACGCGACGGTGCCTGACTGTGTGAAGGCGCTTCGGTCGGGCGAGGTGGACGCGCTCTTGCACAACTCCTATGTGTGGAGCTATCTGCTCCAGAAGCCTGCCTACAGAGATCTCACGGTGCAGCCCTTGGCGATGTTCTCGATGGATTTCCGGGCGGGGACACTGGACACGGAGAAAGGGCGCGAGCGGATCAAACGGTTAAACAGCGGCATCAGACGCATCAGCGATACGCAGCGCCAGGCCGTCATACTGGATTACACTTCCCGGAAGCTTTACCGGTATGATTTTTCTGATTATCTCCATGAGTACGGAACGATCCTTCTCCTCAGCGTCCTTCTCTTTGCCGCGGTGATCGTCATCGCCGTGCAGAGGGTGCACGTCGTCCGCAGATGGCACGAGGAGGAAGTGCAGCGGATGCGGGATCACGATTCCCTGACCGGCCTCATGAACATGAACGGATTCCGGAAGCGGGTGGAGGAACTGCTGCGGGCGCATCCGGATACCCCGTATTTTCTCTCCTATAACAATATCAGGGACTTCAAGTTTATCAATGACAGCCTCGGCAGGGAGGCCGGAGACGAGCTCCTCCGCTTCTGGGCCGGAAAATCCGTGGCGAACCTGTCTGAGGATGAGGCAATCGCCCGGGTTGAGGGGGATCACTTTGCCGTCCTTCGCCTGATCGCGGGCGAGGAGGCAATGCGCGAAGACGAAGTGAACGTGTTCCTTCCCGTGCAGAACTTTTTTATCAATCAGGGAAAGGAAAACAGGGTCCAGATCTGCAGCGGCATCTACGTGCTGACGCCAAGGGACTTCCGGCAGATCGATGTGGATCACATGCTGGACCTGGCGCGCGTCGCGGAAAAGAGAGTCCGCATGAGCCGGCAGGGCAACTTCGAGTTCTACAATCCCGAACAGTGGAAGAAGGGAAAGCGGATCGCCGAGATCATCAACTATCTTCCGGCGGCGATCAAGTCCGGTGATATCCAGGTCTGGTACCAGCCCCAGGTGAATTATGCGACGGGAGAGATCACGGGGGCGGAAGCCCTGTGCAGATGGGACCACACGAAGCTCGGCTGGCTGTATCCGTTTGATTTTATATCCACACTGGAGGAGGCCGGGCTCATCTTTGTCCTGGACAGCTTTGTCTGGGAGAGGGTCTGCCAGGACCTTCACAGATGGAATGAGGAGGGGAAACGGAGATCCGTCTCGGTCAATGTGTCCCGCGACGACATACGGGACGACCGGGACATTCCCGGACACTTCCTCGAGCTGATTAAGAAATATGACCTCGCGCCTGA
>CADCPJ010000272.1 GCA_902803245.1 uncultured Lachnospiraceae bacterium
GTAGGGAGAACCTCCGCGAGGACCATCCTGCGCGCTTACGGCTCCATCGACGCGCTGATGGATGCGACTGCTGAGGAGCTGAAGGCCGTACAGGACGTCGGGGAGATCACTGCCGGCGAGATCGTTCATTTCTTTGAAAATGAAAAGAACCGCGAGCTGATCCGCAAACTGAAGGCCGAGGGAGTCCGCACGGAGAGCACGAGGAGCGCTGCGTCGGACACCTTGAAGGGACTCACATTTGTCGTGACCGGGAGCGTGAACCATTTCCCGAACAGGGACGCTTTCGCCGCATACATCGAGGAGCGGGGCGGAAAACTCGCCTCGTCGGTGTCGAAGAAGACGACGGCCCTTGTCAACAACGACGCGGCGAGCACATCGGGAAAGAACAAAAAGGCCAGGGAACTGGGAATCCCGATCCTGACCGAGGATGATTTTTTGAAGCAATACAGTTAAGGAGATATCCCGCAATGCCGGTAAAGATTCCAAATGACCTTCCCGTGAAGGAGATACTGGAAAAAGAGAACATATTCGTGATGGATGCGCACCGTGCGGCCCATCAGGACATACGTCCGATCGAGATCTGCATCCTCAATCTCATGCCGATCAAGGAGGACACCGAGCTTCAGATCTTAAGGGAGCTGTCGAACACTCCGCTCCAGATCCAGGTGACGTTCATGAGGGTGTCGTCGCACCAGTCCAGAAACACGTCAAAGAGCCATCTGGACACATTTTACGAGAGCTTTGACACGCTAAGAAGGAGGAGCTTCGACGGCCTCATCGTGACCGGCGCCCCCCTCGAGCTCATGGACTTCGAGGAGGTCGACTACTGGGAGGAGCTAAAGAGCGTCTTTGACTGGGCGGACAGGAAAGTCACGTCGACCCTCTTCATCTGCTGGGCGTCCCAGGCGGCTCTCTATCACTACTACGGGCTTCCGAAGAGGATGCTGAAGGAGAAGCTCTTCGGGATCTTCGACCACAGGGTCTACAACCGGAAGACCCCGCTCCTTCGGGGCTTTGACGACAGCTTCAAGATGCCGCATTCCCGCTACACGGAAGTTTCGACGAGGGATATCATAAAGTGCAAGGAGCTGACGATCCTCGCCCAGTCCGAGGAGGCGGGCGTCGCGCTGTGCATGGCCGAGAACGGCCGCAAAGTCTTTCTGACGGGCCACCCGGAGTACGGCCGCATGCAGCTCCGCCGGGAATATGAGAGAGACCGGAAGAAAGGTCTTGACACAGCCCTGCCGCAGCATTATTTTCCAGATGACGATCCGTCGAAGCGGCCCCTCCTCACCTGGAGAGCCGCAGCAAACAACCTGTACACGAACTGGCTGAATTATTATGTCTACCAGTCGACGCCATTTGCACTCGACGGGACTCCCTGGGGAGAACAGATACCTGATAACTACACGCTGAGACAGCAGTGCTGAAAATGGCGGCAGGGCAGAACTGCCCGCCATTTCGCCCGAAGGAGAAAGAAGTATGTCTGAAGCCGGGGTATTGGTGAAGTTCATAAGTCTAAATCCTGTGGACAACGTGACAAGCGCCGCCGCACTCCGGCCGGAGATACTCATTCCGGTGGGATACGGCTCATTTCTCACGGACACCATGCGGAAGAGATACAACTTTTTCTTTCACCGGAGGCAGCTCCAGACCGTCGTCGCGGATCCCGTGCAGCTGGAGATGCACCTGCTCGGCGACATCGAGAACCGCCTGGAGAACCTTCTGTCGCGCTACGAGGGAAAAGGCGCGGTGGTGGACATCGCAAATGCGGATCCCACGGAGGCTCTGGCCCTCGGGACCGTGCTGAGGGCGCACAAGTTCTGGAATATCACCGTTCTCGACTACCGGATACGGGACAGCATCTTTCTGCCGTTAAAGGCGGGGGAGTACATGCGGCAGCTCGCATTCCCGTCGGTCACGGAGTCGGAGATCCGGTACTTAAGGGACGGCATCCCGCTGGACGAGAAGCCGGACAGGGAGAACAACCTGTACAGGAAGGACCTGAACCGGGACATGATCAAGGTGATCCGGTCCTTAAGCGTCATCTATGCGGAGGCTCCCGCGTACTGGCGGGAGAATGCCCGGAAATTCCGCTTCGGCATCGGAAATGTCTCGAAGGACAAGACCGAGTTCGTCCTTGATGCGGCGTCCGTCGGCATCAGGGACTCGGCATTTGAGGAATTAAGGGACATCGGCGTGCTGAAGCAGGTAAACCGGCAGAACAGCATCGTGCACCTGGTATTTGCGAATTACCACGCGCTGCAGATGTTTCTCAATATCGAGCGCGTCCCGATCCTGAATATTTTTCTCGGTGTGGCGCTCGTCCGGGCCTATGGCGGCGCGGCGGCCTTCCACGACCTGACGCTGCACCGGTACAGCTTCATCACCTGCATCCGGAACTCCCTGCCGATGATGATCACGATCTACAATGAGCGCCAGGACGCAGAGCAGATTTATTCATTTCATGAAAAGGTCCTGGACCGGTACGGCGAACCCGCGCGGAAGATTCTCGTCCGGTTTGGCCAAACGACTTTAAGCGCGGATGTGCAAAGAGCGGCGGAGCGCTTTGAGGTCGAGATCGTGCCGATCAGGCAGCTCGGGGAGAAGCTCGAGCCGAGATGACAAATTCGTTAACGACTGAAACGAATGCAGTCGCTGTAGCGGCTGCAATCACTGAAGCGGCTGCAATCACTGAAGCGGCTGCAATCACTGAAGCGGCTGCAATCACTGAAGCGGCTGCAATCAC
>CADCPJ010000273.1 GCA_902803245.1 uncultured Lachnospiraceae bacterium
GCCGCTTGCGTCCATGTAGTCGAGGAGGTCGTAGACGGAGATCGACCCGCAGCGCGTCGGGGCCATCGGGCCCTCGCCGCCGACGATGTCATAACCTTCAATCATCCTGCCGGCCCTGTGGGCGGAAATGGAGACGCCGCCGCCGATGTGGCAGACAACATAGTTGCACTCCTCATATTTCTTCCCGAGGACCTCCTTGCTGTGGCGGATCGCAGTCTCCTTGAGGTTCAGGGCGTGAAGATGAACCGTGCGGTAGACGCCCTTGATTCCGGTCATACGGGCAAGGTCCTGCAGCTCATCCGTGTCCGGAGGGTTGACGACGAAGGCCTTCCCGCCGTACTCGTGGGCGAATTCATTCGCGAGCTGCGGTCCTAAAGTGGCCGGGTGGACGACGCCGTTGGCGCAGCCCTTCGCGTGGTCGAGAAGCAGGTCGTCGATCGCGTAGGTGCCGCCCTCCACGGAGAGCAGTCCGCCCCCGCGTCCGACGAAGGCGTCCATGCCTTCAAGGGTGAGTCCCTGCTCCTTAAGGATGTCAAGGATCATGTCGCGCCTGTAGGGAAGCTGGGCCGGCATATCCGGATATTTGGCCAGCTCCGAGGCGTCGTGGGCGACATTTTTAGAAAAAATGCACTTCTCCCCCTCAAACATCGCGATCTTTGTGGATGTCGAGCCGGGATTGATGGCAAATATGCGATAGCTCATAGCGTTCTCCTTATTCGGCTCCATTACAGCTCTTCTTCTACGAGATCAACCAGCTCTCCGACCGTTCCGCAGGCGGATGCCTCCTGAAGGGTCACGGCAGCTTCCAGTTCGTTCTCGATCTCGGCGACAAGAGCGACCATCTGGATCGATGCGCCCTGAAGATCATCCTTGAAGCTCGTCTCTACGGTGATCTCGGAAGGATCCTTCTTGTAGGAAATGGCTACCAGCTCACATACCTTTTTTTCCAGTTCTTTTCTGTCCATGTTTTTTCCTCCTCATATAATCAAGTAAGTGTTGTTGAAACCCCAGGGGTTTTCACCAGGCAGATCGTTGTTGATGATTCTGTATGTTGTCGTATCCGGTCAGGCAGTGCTCTCCCCGCGAATTTATTCCTCCACGAGGTCAAATACAACCGTCTTATATCCGTCCCTCTGGTAGATCGCAGCCTTCACCGGGAGCGGCAGTTTGCCTTCCTCGAGGAACTGCTTTCTCTTCTTCTTGGTCATGCCGCGTACGACGCCGTTGAAGCGGGAGCCCTCCTCGAGCTCGATCTCGCCGTAGCAGTACTTGCCGAGAGCCTTGTACTCCGGCTTTGAGGACAGCGGGGCCGGCATGACGATGGAGTGCAGCTTCGCATTTCCGCTGATCTCGTACCACTCCGTCTCCAGATTGCCGCAGGTGTTGCAGGCGTAGACCGGCGGGAATTCCACGGCGCCGCACTTCGGGCACTTTCTTCCCATGATCTTACCCTGTTCAAGATTCTCATAAAAAGCCTCAGTGACTTTCTCCAGCTTGATTGCCATATCGGTCCTCCTCCCTTATTCCGCCGTCCGGATGATGTAGGTGCAGATGTTCTGAGCACCGCCGTAGCCGCGGAGCATCGCAGTCTTCGGTATCTTCTTCATCTGGCTCTCTCCGGCCTCGCCGCGCATCTGGTGAACAGCCTCGTAGAGATCCGCAAGGCCCGAGGCCGCATGGGCGTGGCCAAATGCCGTGCGCCCGCCGTTGGTATTGATCGGCTTGTCGCCGTCGTAAGCGGTGCGTCCCTCGCAGACGTACTTCCACCCTTCGCCGTAGGGCAGGTATCCCGCGATCTCGGCGGAGATGAGGTGGGATGTGATGATGAAGTCGTTGGAGTAGAAGACATCGATCTCCTCAGGCTTCACTCCGGTCACTTCATAGACCTGGCGGACCGCCTCCTCCGTGGCGTTCACTTCAAAGTGCGGAGTGATCGCCTCGCAGGCCGCGCAGCCGACTCCGAGCACTTCGATCGGCTTGTGGCTCTTATTGCCCATGTACTTGTCTACCATATCCGTCGCGCAGACGATCACGGCGGCGGCGCCGTCGCACTTGATCTCGAGGCCGCCGGCGCGGAGGAAGTCGCCCATCTTCGGGTTGAAGGGGGAGCGCATATAATCCATCACGTCGTCGAAGCCCTGCTCCTTCGCCTCCTCCTCATAAGTTTTCCTCATGATGGCAAGCGGGTTTTTGGCGGCATTCTTCCGGTTGGTGATGCACATGTGGTTGAGCGTGTCGTCCATCTCCTCATCCGTGATGCCGCGCGTGCGCTTGTACCACTCCGCCGCATCGTCGTAGATCAGCTCCTGGCCCGCCATGAAGCTTCTGGTGTAGCCGCGCTCATAGAGCCATGCCGTCGTCTGGAGGAACTTATCCATGGTCATCTTCTCGCGCTTGTAGGGATGGTTCGGAACTGCCAGGGAATCGCCGAATTCCACACACCCGGAGAGCACGCAGTTGTACTTTCCGGAAGCGACGGCGTTGACCGCCTCCTCGATGGCGTAGTAGCCCGTGCAGCAGGCTTCGGAGTGATGGATGGAAGCCTTGCCCTTCATGCCGAACCAGTTTGCGACCTGGATATTGGGGGTCAGGTAATTGGATCCGTTTAAAGGTGAAGCCTCGCCGTGAAAATAGAAGTCCACGTCCTTGGGGCTCACTCCGGCGTCTTCCATCGCCTTCAAAGCGGCGTATCCGAACAGTTCGCCCTCGGTGAGGCCGTTGGTCTCCTCCTTGTCAACCGTGTACATGAACGGCGTGCAGCCGACGCCGATGATCGACACGGATCTTAAGTAAGGATTTACTTTCGTCTGATTCATAACAGCCATAGTCCCACATTCCTTTCTGTGTTGATTCTTGTCCGGCAGGCCTTATGCCCTTTTTCGGTTCTCACGGATGAGACGCAGGGCGAAGCACTCTGCGGACA
>CADCPJ010000274.1 GCA_902803245.1 uncultured Lachnospiraceae bacterium
GGCCTTTGCATTCGTCCTTGCATCAGCTTTTGCATTTGCCATAATAATGGCTTTTGCATTTGTCTTTGCATTCGTCTTCGCGCGGGCCGCCTTCCTGCGGACCTCTTCCACCTCAGGCAGCAGCAGGATCGCGTAACAGGCGATGATGTCAAGCGGTATGACGACGCGCATGACAAACCGCATGCGGTAGAGTGTAAGGGCCGCTATCGCCCCGGCGAACAGGAGGATCACTCCCGCTGCCGCCAGGCCTTTCACGCGGCTGCCCCGAAGGACTATGGCAAAGAGCAGGATGAGCGGGATCAAGAGAAACGGCAGCATCCCCGGGGTCAGAACCGACGACGCATAGCGGATCCCCTCATCGATCGAAGTGCCGCCCGCATAGATTTCACTTACCGCAAGGAGGTTCTCATCCGAGAACGCGCCTCCCCTCTCCGTAAAGCGCCAGCTGTTGAGGAGGTTGTAGTCAAGGCGGCTGAAGCCGATCGCCTCGAATTCCTCCCGGTGCTTCTCGTAATCGGCTTTGTGCCGGTCCACCACTTTCATCCGGGCGTCGTTGAAGCTCGCAAAGGAAGCCCATCCGTCTTCCTGGTAGGCGCGGCGCTCCCAGTTGTTCGCGTATACGAGCGCAAAGAGAAACAGCGCGAGCGGAATGGCGATCCTTATGATGTCCGCCCCCAGATTCCTCTGTACGCGTCTTAACCTCCTGCCCTGCCTCCAGGTCCCGCTCCGGGCATCGTACTCGACCACTTCGCCGATCTCCCGGCCGTATGCGCTCATGCCGCCCGGAGTGACCTCGCCGATTTCCCTGCCGTATGGACTCATTCCCCCCGAAGTGACCTCGCCGATCTCTCTCGCGGCCCGCCTTATTTTGCCGACTTCGAAGCTGCCCATGTAGTATTCCCCGTCTAAGTCCGGGTCAAATGACGCCCCGCTCACGCTCTCCGCAAAAAGCCCGGGGGCATCCTCTTGAGGCTCCGTCCCGCTGCGGCCGCCATTTTCACAGGGAGCAATTCCCCTCAGGTACCGAGTCAGGTCCAGTATCAGGAGCGGAAGCAGAATTCCGAGCGCCGGAACTGCCGCGTCGTCCCTCAGAAAGTATCCGGCCAGCACAAGGCAGCCGCCGACCAGAAAGCGGAACACGACGAATCTCCTCTGCCTGAGCGCCATGGAGACCGGCACGGCGGCCGAGCAGACCGTGACAAATGACACAACCGTGAAGCTGAAATAGTTGGCAACGATAAAGTAGTTGAAAATGAGGGAGAGGATGAGGAGGACAAGGCTTCTCGTCCGCCTCCAGACCCCGTAGTGCAGAAGCGCAAATGCGATTATCGTCATGAAAAGCAGAAGCAGCAGGTACCAGTTGGAGTCGTCGATCCAGCCATAGAGCGCTTTCAGCAAAGTCCCGACAGGCATGCGGATTGAGATCAGGTGATCGCTGCCCGCCCTTCCGTAGGAGCCATTTGCAATATAGTTGAGAAGGTAATCGTCGGTGACCATATAGTAGACATCCTGCCGCACAAACGGCAGAACGCTCGCCATGAGAGCCAGTACCAGAAAAACGATAAACATAGTTTTTTACCTTTTCGCGAGTTTTGTACGGTTGTCAACGAAATTGTCTTTCTTTTCCTGCGCAGAACAGTTCGTTTTCCCTGTATGCAGAGAAATCCAGGCAGCTGCCTTCGGCACAATGACTAAGGTCAGCCGGTATAAGGACGAAAAATACACCTACAGTATAGCATTTCCCGGACCCCTTATCAAATCCATGCTCGCGCGCAGGGAAAAATATGCTATAATGATGTATTCATGCACACGCATGGATAAAATACACAAAATCCTACACATTCAACGAGGTTTCCATGATTGATTTTAACATTCCTCCGTTCATAGGGACGGAGCTTGAATATGTCAAAGAAGCGGCTCAAGGGCACAAAATCTGCGGGGACGGTCCATTTACAAAAAAAAGTCAGAAGATGCTGACGGACATGCTGCAGGTTCCGGCGGTGTACCTCACCACCTCCTGCACGTCCGCCCTTGAGATGTCCGCGCTGCTCACCCACATTGAGCCCGGCGACGAGGTCATCCTTCCCTCTTACACGTTCTGCTCGACGGCAGACGCATTTGTCTTAAGAGGTGCGAAGCTCGTCTTCGTCGACATCCGGCCGGACACTCTCAATATCGATGAGAACCGGATCGAGGAGGCCGTCACGGACAGGACGAAGGCCATCGTCGTGGTTCATTACGCGGGAGTTGCCTGTGAAATGGATCCCATCCTCGCCATCGCAAAGAAGCACGGCCTGAAAGTCGTCGAGGACGCAGCGCAGGCGATCGGCTCCACCTACAAGGGCCGCATGCTCGGCACGATCGGCGATTTCGGCTGCCTCTCCTTCCATGAGACGAAGAACATCTCCATGGGCGAGGGAGGCGCGATCATCCTGCCGACGCTCGATCAGAGGGACGAGGCGGAGATCTACCGCGAAAAGGGCACGGACCGCAGCCGCTTCTTCCGCGGCCAGGTCGACAAGTACACCTGGCAGGACTTCGGCTCCTCCTACCTCCCGAGCGACCTGAACGCCGCTTATCTGTACGCCCAGCTTTTGGATTACGACAGGATCCAGGGCGACCGCATGCGCATCTGGAAGCGCTACCACGAGGCCTTCCTTCCTCTTCAGAATGAGGGGCTCATCGAGCTTCCGTTTGTTCCGGAGTACTGCGGGCACAACGCCCACATGTACTATCTCAAGCTGAAGGACCTCACGGAGCGCACCGCCTTCATCGCTTTCTTAAAGGAGTGCGGAGTCATGGCGGTCTTCCACTACGTGCCGCTCCATTCCTCTCCTGCCGGCCTGAAATTCGGGCACTTCTCCGGAGAAGACCGCTTCACCACGCATGAGAGCGAGCGCCTTGTGCGTCTGCCGCTCTTCTACGGTCTTACCGAGGAAGACCAGGAGACCGTGATCCGCTCAGTGTTCCGGTTCTTTAAGCGATGAACTTAAATCAGGGGGATTTCCATGCATTTGAAGTCAGCTGACGCAAGATCTTCCGTTTCGGACCGCGGCACCGCATCAAAGGGAACGGCCGCATCCCAAAATGCCGGATCAGCGAAACAGACTGCGCTGTTTCTCCTTTTTGCATCATTTATCTTTCTCGTACTCTACAGGCGCTTCCTCTTCGGGAGCGCTGTTTACCTGTATTCGGATATCGGCTCGGACTCCGTGGCATCGAGCTATCCGATCCTCGTCATGCTCTCCCGGCTCTTTCAGGCGGGCGATTTTTCATTTTACACGCTGTCCTCGGGCCTCGGCGCCGACACCACAGCGACGTTTCTGCAGTACGTCAATCCGCTGAAGGCATTTCTCCTTCTCTTTAACCGGGACACGATGCCTGCGGGACTTTTGCTGCAGCTCTATCTCGGGACGCTCCTCACCGCCTGGGCCGCCTGGCGCTACCTCCTCCTCATCACGAGGCACAGCTTCGCCTCGATGGCCGGCGGGCTTCTCTTCGCCTACTCCTCCTACGCGGTGCTCTGGAGTCAGAACCTGACATACGGAATCTGCGCCGCGATGTTCGCGCTCACCATGCTGGCCCTGGAGGCATTTCTTCGCTCCCGCACGCTTCTTCGCTTCCTCGCCCTCACGGGAGTCCTCGCGCTCTACCTCTTCACCAACTACTTCTTCTCCTATATGACAGCGGTGTTTGTCATCGCCTATATTCCGCTGCGGGCCGTTTTTCTAAGAGGAACTTCTCATGAAAATGGGTTCTTAAAGGGCTTCCTCCTCACAGGCCTCAGCGCGCTCTGCGCCGCAGTCATGTCAGCCGCAGCAGTTGCGGCGATCACCGGCACATTTCTCGGCTCGGTCCGAACCGGGGACGCTTCCCGGTCTCTTTCATCGCTCCTTAAGCGCGGGATCGACCCTCGCATGGCGGCGGCGTGGATCGGCAGGCTCTTCTCGGAGAACATGCTCGGAATCGGGGACGAATACCGCGGTCCCGACAACTACTACGAGATCGCCGCGCTCTCGATCGGGGCTCTCTTCTTCTTTGCATTTTTCTATATGCTGTTCCAGAAGAAGCGGAGGGCAAAGCTTCTCATCGTGAGCGCCCTTGTCTTCTTCGCCCTCAGCGTGCCGGTCCTCCGCTATCTGCTCAACATCAACTGGCTCGTCATGCGCTTCTCGTTCTGGATCAGCCTGCTGATGTGCATCGCCGCAGCTCTTTTCCTGAAGGAGGTTATGACGGATTTTGATCCGGGAGCGCTCTTATGGAGCGTGATCTGCACCCTCATCACCTCGGGAGTCCTCATCGGGATCCTCCGCTTTTTAAGCGGCCGCCTCGAAATCGGCCTGTCTTTAAGGACCGTTCTCTTTTGCGGTGTGTTCCTCGCTGCGTATGCGGCCGCGCTCCTTGTCATCCGGAAGAAGCTTCTTCCCGCCAAAATGGTCCCCTGTCTGCTCTTTCTCCTCATCTTCGCAGAGATCGTGATCGTCCACCACGACACGCTCTACTTAAGGCTCTACATCACGAAGGAGCAGTTCGGGAATTCCGTCTACAGCCCGGTCACCGATGAGGCCATCCGGGACCTTGAGAAATCGGACAGGGATGTCTACCGCGTCGCCTCCACGGAGGATCCATTTTACGCAAATGAGGGCCTCGTCGACGGCTTCAACGCCACAACCCTCTACAACAACACGAACCCCGCGGCCCTCCGCACGCTCGCCCTCGCCTACGGGACAAATGAAGTCAGCACTCCGTATTTCCTAAGCGGTTATCCCGAGTATTACCAATTCACATCTCTCGCCGGGCGCTATCTGATACGGACAGAGACAGCGGGCGCCCCGGTCACGGAGCCGGCGCTCTTCGACCGCATCGCAGCATACCCCACGGCGGACCCCGCGAAGGAGAAGGTGGTCTACAAAAACCGGAACGCCCTCCCCTTCGGCTATCTCCTCACAAATGAGATCTCCGAGAAGGAGTTCATGGACAGCGGCCTCGTCACGCGCATGGAGCTGCTCACGAATTCCTGGTTCGAGACGGGGAGCACCGAGGCGGCGGATGCTGAGGCAAATGCTGAAGCAGATGCTGAGGCAGACACTGAAGCAAATGCTGAGGCAGATACTGAAGCAAATACTGAGGCAGATGCTGAGGCAGATAC
>CADCPJ010000275.1 GCA_902803245.1 uncultured Lachnospiraceae bacterium
ACGCTCTCTTTTTCCAGATACTCCGTGATCAGCTCGTAAGCCTCTTCTCTCATGCTCTCCTCCACATATAGTCCTTAACGAAAATGTCTCCGCCATCCTACACCAGATGGCAGGCCGCGCGGTGGCCCGGCGCGATCTCCTTTGGCAAAGGCGCCTCCTCCTTGCAGCGGGGCATAGCATAGGGACACCGGTCATAGAAGCGGCAGCCCGCCCCCAGATTGATCGGGCTCGGTATCTCGCCCCTGATCGCGATGCGCTCCTTCGACCGGATCTTGTCCGGGTCCGCGATCGGAATCGCCGACAGGAGAACCTTCGTGTAAGGGTGCTGCGGATTCTTGTAGAGTTCATCCGCCGTCGCCTCCTCCACAATCCCGCCGAGATACATCACTATGACGCGATCCGAGATGTATCGCACCACGCTGAGGTCATGGGCGATGAAGAGGTAGGTAAGTCCCAGATCCTCCTGAAGTTTCTTCAGCATATTGATGACCTGGGCCTGGATCGACACGTCGAGCGCGGAAACCGGTTCATCGCAGACGATGAACTCCGGGTCCACCGACAGCGCCCTCGCGATGCCGATCCTCTGCCGCTGCCCGCCGGAGAATTCATGGGCGAACCGGCTCATGTGGTCCCGGCCGAGCCCCACCTTCTTGAGGAGCTCCAGGATCCTGTCCTCCTGCTGTTTGGCGGTATAATTCCCGTGTATCTTCATTCCTTCCCCGACGATCTCGCTGACCGTCATGCGGGAGTTGAGCGAGGCATACGGGTTCTGGAAGATCATCTGGACATTTCCGCAGTAGGCCTTCCTCTCCGCCTTGTTCTGCTTAAAAATGTCTTTCCCGCGGTAAAGAATCCTCCCCGACGTGGGCTCGTACAGCTTCACGATCGCCCTCCCGGTCGTGGTCTTCCCGCAGCCGGATTCGCCAACGAGGCCGACCGTCTCGCCCTCACAGATGTCAAAGCTCACGTGATCCACGGCTTTCAGGTCCTGATGGCGGCCCACATGAAAGTACTTGCACAGGTCTTCAATTTGAAGCATCGGTGTCCGCTCACTCATCGCTCTTTATAAATCCTTTCCATGGTCATGTACTCTTCTTCGTCTCGCGCTGCACCTGGCTCTTACGGTCATATGCCCTTCTTCGTCTCGCGCTGCACCTGGCTCTTACGGTCATATGCCCTTCGCCAGCTCGCGCTGCACCTGGCTCTTACGGTCATATGCCCTTCTTCGTCTCGCGCTGCACCTGGCTCTTACGATCATATGCCCTTCGCCAGCTCGTGCTGCAGCCAGCACCTGGTCATGTGCTCTTCGCTTAAGCGGCTCTCAAAGGGCATATAGCGCTGGCAGACCGCCATGGCCCTGTCGCAGCGCGCCGCGAAGGGGCACCCCTCCGGCGGGGAGAAGAGATCCGGCGGAGTTCCCTCGATGGGCGTCAGCACGTCGGTCTTGTCCATATCGAGCCGTGCGATGGACTTCAAAAGCCCCTGCGTGTAGGGGTGCGCGGTCTCGTAGAAGATCTCGCGGATGTCCCCGGTCTCCACGACCTTTCCGCCGTACATCACGACGACGCGGTCGCACATCTTGGCGATGACGCCGAGGTCGTGCGTGATCATGATGACGGAAGTTCCGAGCCTCTCCCTCAGTTCCTTTAAGAGATCGAGGATCTGGGCCTCAATCGTCACGTCGAGCGAAGTGGTCGGCTCGTCGCAGATGATCACCGAGGGCTCCGAGACGAGGGCGATGGCAATCATGATGCGTTGCTTCATGCCCCCGGACAGCTCGTGCGGATACTGCCTGTACCTGCGCTCCACGTCGGAAATGCCGACGAGCCTCAGGATATTGAGCGCCTTCTCCTTCACCTCGCTCTTCGTCACGTCCGTTCTTGAGAGGAACACTTCCTCGATCTGCGCGCCGATGCGCATCGTGGGATTTAAAGAAGTCATCGGGTCCTGGAAGACGAAGCCGACCTCGCGCGTCCGGAAATTCCGGAGCTCCTTTTTCTTCATTTTGAGGACGTCCTGTCCCGCGTAGAGGATCTCTCCATTTTCAAAAAAACCCGGCGGCTCCGGATTGAGCCTTAAGATGCACTGCGCCGTGACCGACTTCCCGCAGCCGGACTCCCCGACGATGCCGAGGATCTCTCCTTTCCGAACGTCGAAGCTCACGTCTCGGACGGCGTGCACCACCCCTCCGTAGGTCCGGAAGGAGAAGACGAGGTTTCTGATCTCCAGAATCTTTTCTCTCTCACTCATCGCCCCGCCCTCCTTATTCCGTCCCGCGCAGGTGCGGGTCAAATGCGTCGCGCAGCCCGTCCCCGAGAAGGTTTAAGGCCAGCATCGTCGAGCATATGAAAAATGCAGGGAACAGGATCTCGTGAGGGGCCATGCGGAGCATGTGGATGCCCTCCTTGGCCAGAATGCCCCAGCTGCAGTTTGGCGGCGAGATGCCAAGCCCGATGTAGCTTAAGAAAGCCTCCTGGAAAATGGCGTTTGGTATTGCCATACACAGATTCGTGATCAGCAGTCCCATGATGTTTGGCAGGATGTGCCGCATGATGATCGTGAAGTCCCGGACGCCGAGCACCTTCGCGGCGCAGACGAAGTCCTGCCCTTTCAGCCGGTAGACCTCGCCGCGGACAAAGCGGCAGGTGCCGATCCAGCCGATGATGCACATCGCGACGATCAGCGTGTGGATACCGGGACCGAGCACAACCATGACGAGGATCGTGATGATGAGGCTCGGAATTCCGTAGAGGATGTCCACGATGCGCATGACGATCATGTCCAGCTTTCCGCCGTAGTAGCCGCACAGACCGCCCATCACGGCACCGATCATCATGTTGATGGAGGCCGCCGCGATGCCGATCGTGAGGGAGACGCGCGCCCCCATCCAGATGCGGACCCAGAGGTCGCGGCCCACGGAGTCGCAGCCGAGCCAGTGCTCGGGCGAGGGGCCGGCATTGATCATTTTGCCGTCCATTGCGGAAAACGAATACCTGCTGAATAAAGGAGCAAAGATCGCGAGCAGAACATAGACCGCGATCAGGATGAGGCCGAAGAGGGCCACTCGGTTTTTCTTAAGCCGCCTCCACGCATCCGCCCAGAAGGACAGGTTCGGGCGCGTGACCTTATCCATTTCCTCAGCGCTCTTCCCCACTGTCCGGAAGAGCGAAGCATCGGGGTTTTTTGGAGCGGGAGTTTCCGGCTGATATACATATGTCGTCTTCTTCATGGCGCTCACCTGCTTCCGACCCGGACCCGCGGGTCCACGACTCCGTAGAGTATGTCAACGATCAGGTTGCAGAGGATCAGGAAACTCCCGTAGAAGACGGTCATCCCGAGGATCATCGAATAGTCGTTGTTCGCCACGGATTCCACGTAGTACTTGCCCATGCCGGGAATCGCGAAGATCGATTCTATGACAAATGTGCCCGTAAGGACAGCGGCGACCGTCGGCCCGAGCACCGTGATCACCGGCATGATGGCGTTACGGATCTGGTGGCGGGCCGTGATGCGAAGGTCGCTCAGGCCCTTCGCTCTCGCCGTCTTGATGTAATCCTGCTGCACCACTTCAAGCATGGACGCCCTCATGATTCTCGAGACTTGCGCGAGGGTGTAGAACGCAAGCCCTATGGAGGGCAGGATGGTGTACTCAAATCCCAGGTAGCGAGCCACCGGGAGAAGCCCCCATTTGATTCCGAAAAAATACTGGAGCAGCGCGCCGACGATGAAGTCGGGCATGCTCGTGCCGATGATTGCGACGAGGACGCACACGAAGTCGATCGTCTTCCCGCGGTGCAGCGCCGAAAGGATTCCGAGGATGAGGCCGACGGAAATGGCGAGCACAAGGGCGCGGATCCCCAAGTCCGCCGAGAACGGAAATGTCTGTCCGATGATGTCGTTGACGGTCTTATTCGTGTACTTCATCGAGTAGCCGAAGTCGCCGCGCAGGAGGTTCCCGATGTACTGGAAATACTGCACGATGAGAGGCTTGTCGAAGCCGTAGTAGTGGCGCATATTGTCCGCCACCTGCTGCGTGAGCTTCGCGCTTGTGAAGGGTTCTCCGGGCATCAGCCGCACGAGGAAGAACACGACGGTGATCAGGGCAACCAGGGATAGCACTGCCGCGACCAGCCGCTTGCCGATATATTTCAGCATAGGCTGTACTCCTTTATGTTGAATGTGACATTGGGGACAGTCCCCAATGTCACATTTTCGAATCATTGTTAACTGTTCAACACCCCCGGCACCCGGGATGCTTCGCATCCTTCTAAGAACAAGTTCTCTGCCTGATTTTCACTCTGATTTCAAGGGTGCTGATCAGTTATCAATTTATGAGAACTCAGCGTAAGTCCAGTCCGTGTTCAGGCTGCAGAAGTAGAAGTTCATGCCGCTCACGGCTTCGTTCAGCAGGTAGTGCTGCTGTCTGCACTGCAGCGGGACAAATGCGCCGTCGTCGAGGATGATCTGCTCCGCCTTGTTTAAGAGATCCATTCTGGCCTTCTCGTCGGTCTCGGTCTGGGATGCCTCGAGAAGCGCATCAAACTCCTCATTCTTGTAGTTGCTGTAGTTGTAGGAGCAGTCGCTCTTGAAGAGTTCCAGATAGGTGTAGGGATCGGAGTAGTCCGGGCCCCAGCCGCCGAATCCGATCTCGTAGTCGCCGCTCGGAAGGACGTTGCCGTAGATCTCGGCATAAGTGACCTGGCGGATCGTGACGTTGATTCCGAGGGCCTGCTGCCAGAGCTCCTGCGCGACCTCCGCGATCTTCTTGGAGGACTCGACGTCGGTCGTCGTGATCTCTACGCTGATCTCGGACGGATCGCTGATGCCGTTCGCATCCATCGCGGCCTGCAGGTACTCAAGGGCCTTCGCCTGATCCCCTTCCATCGGATAGGAGTCGAGCTCATAGCACTCTCCGTAGTTCTTTCCGTCATAGCCGGCAACGAGCGGCATGACCAGTGTGTTGCTCGGAGAATACACGCCGTTGGTCGCAAGCAGGATGTAGCTGTTGCGGTCGAGACCGTAATTGAGGGCGAGGCGGAAATTCTTGTCGTTCAAGATCGGGTTCGTGCTCTCCTCGTTGATGTAGAAGTAGTCCTCATTTCCGTTCATGTACTCCTCATCGGTGTCGTCGTACATGGCGACGGAGTCCGTCGGGACCTTGACGAAGTCCAGATCTCCCATCTCGTACATGGCGAGCTGTGTGCTTGTGTCGGAGACGACGATCATCTCCGCGCCGTTCAGCTTGATGGCGTCTGCGTTCCAGTAGTTCTCGTTCTTTGTGAAGCCGTAGGAGCCGGCCTCCGTGCTGGAAATGACGAACGGTCCGGAGTAGACATTCTTCTCCGCCGTCGCTGCGAAATCCGTGCCGAATTCTTCGACGACGTCGCGGCGGACGGGCATGTACTGGGCCGCGGACCCGATGAGGCTGAGGAA
>CADCPJ010000276.1 GCA_902803245.1 uncultured Lachnospiraceae bacterium
CGTTTGACTTGCAGATCGCCTCCCAGAGGCCGTTCAAGTAGCAGGCGCCGAGCGCGCGGTCATAGAGCCCGTATCCGGGGCGTCCCGTCTCATCCCAGATCATGCGCCCGTGATCCGGACGGATGTAGGTATCCGGGCAGGTGTCATACACGGCCTTCATGATCTCATAGAGATCCAGGTCGCCTGTCGAGGACAGGTGGGCCGCTTCGCGGAAATGGTGGTAGCCCAGGTATTTCACGTTCCGAACGTGGAGGCAGGCGATGCGGTCCTTCTCCCCGAAATGGCGTATGATGGCAGGGATGTCATTGTCCGGATTCGAGCCCAGAGACCCGGTGCACAGGCACAGGCTGTTGGCGGGGCTGTCGTGAAGGGCGACGATCTTGTCGAAATCCTCCTTGGAGTGGGAGATCCTCGGAAGGCCGAAGATGGGCCACGCGGGGTCGTCCGGGTGGACAGCCATGCGGATGCCGACCTCCTCGCAGGTCGGGATGATGCCGTCCAGGAAATACTTGTAATTCGCGCGCAGGTCGTCGGCGCTGACGCTCTCATAGGCCTTAAGCGTGGTCTCCAGCTCGGCCAGGCGCTCCGGCTCCCAGCCGGGCAGCGAGAACCCGTTGGAGTTCTCGGTTGTTCTGCGGACGATCTCGAGCGGGGTCATTTCTCCCAGATCCTTCTCGTCAAAATACAGACTGTTCGAGCCGTCCTCCTCGATGACGCGGGCCAGATCGGTCCTCAGCCAGTCCAGGACGGGCATGAAGTTGTAGACGATCACTTTCACTCCGTATTTGGCGAGGTTCCGGATCGTGATCCTGTAGTTCTCAATATACTGATCCCTGGTCGGCCGTCCGAGCTTGATGTCCTCGTGAACATTGACGCTCTCAATCACTTCGCACTCCAGCCCGGCGGCGTGCACCTCATCGACATATCTCCTGATTTCGTCTTCCTCCCAGACCTCTCCGGCGGCCTTGTAGTCCAGGACGCCCATGAGCCCGGACATGCCGGGGATCTGGCGGATCTGCTTCAAAGTGACGCTGTCGCTGTTGCTTCCGTACCAACGAAATGTCATTTTCATAGTCGCTCTTCTCCTCCTCTAAGTGCTCAGTTTTATTAGCTTGCTTGCTGTTTCCGGATGCAAAGGTCCGGCTCCTTATCCGCGCTTTGTTCTTCACAGCCGCGATCCGTCTTGTCCCGCGAGTCCCTTGAGCCGCTTCTTGTCCTCATACATCAGCTCGTCGGCGCGTTCGAAGACGCTCCTTATATCCCTGCATCTTCCGGCTTTTGCGCTCCCGACGGCGATCACCACGCCTCCGTCTGCCTGATTTCTCCGGTTCATGAGCTCCACCTGATCAATCAGACACTCAAGATTTGACAGGTCGTCCCCCTGCGCAACCACCACAAATTCGTCCCCTCCGATGCGGAACACGGGGCTTTTCCTGAAGATCTTGCAGATGCTGTTGCAGCCTTCCCTGATATATTTGTCGCCGGCCTGATGCCCGAGCGTATCGTTGACGGTCTTCAGGCCGTTGATATCAAAGACCAGAATCGCGTAAGACGTGACCTCCCCGCTCTCAATCCCCCGGTCAAGCTCTGCGACATATTCAAGGTAAGCGTGCCTGTTCCGTATCCCCGTGAGCCCGTCCCGGTTCGCCTCATCCTTCGCCTGCGCGAGGTTCATCAGGTATTCTTTCTCCCTCCTCACATCGGCATCGATGTTCTTCACGCCGACGACGATGTGCCCTTCATCCCCGTCGATTCTCGTCCCCTTCATGTTGACAAAAGAATACCCGCCGTGATGCTTCACGCGGTAGATCAGGGAAAACTCCCCGTGATCCTTTATTGTCCGGAGAATCTTGTCCTTCTTAAAGGCAGCGCGAAAGGACTCGACGTCGTCCTCAAACAGAGTTTCAAACATTCCCTTGGAGCTCTGCAGGAAAAAGTCATTTTCAATATGCTCCATGTCGAGCTCCGGGTCCGGAGAGTCCGGGTCATATTCGAGGTACCGGTCTGTGTTGATATCGACGTAGAATATGCGGAAAAACTCCTGGGCGAGCTTATGGATGATCGCGGCATAGATGGTGTCGTGATGCTTTAGGGCAGTCTCCTCATCGCTGCAGGCGAGCTCGTCAATGAGGCCAAGGATCTTCTGACGGCGCCAATCCGGTTCCGAAAGCAGAGAATCCCGAAGCAGTTCTTTCAATTCCCGGATCTTCTGAATATCGCCCATGGCTCCGC
>CADCPJ010000277.1 GCA_902803245.1 uncultured Lachnospiraceae bacterium
CTTCGTGTACGGCTATAAATAAGAAACCCCGGCTCTTATTCGAGAAGGGGTGATGTCATTTCCGGTGCAGCTTGCCCGGCGCCCCGGCCGAAAAGGGGTGCGGAATCGTCACCATTTTTAAAGTATAGCACAAATCCAGCCATGCGGCACAAAAACCCGCCATGTGTCACAAAAACCCGCCATGCGGCACAAAACATGCGGCGCAAAAACCCGCTATGCGCCGCAGCATCACACATTTCCGGCACTTTGAAATTGAGTGTGCTTCCAATCCTCTTGTCATAATAACCAAAAAACAATGTCCCACTGTCAATGAATTGTAATAAATGTTCACTTAAGCGAACCGGTGTGTTATAATCATGACACTATCTGATGGACATGCATTGCACTGACTTATAAGAACGTGAGGTGAACACCATGATCAAGAAAGAAATGATCGCGATGCTGCTCGCCGGAGGACAGGGAAGCCGCCTCGGAGTCCTGACGGACAACGTGGCGAAGCCCGCCGTCTCCTTCGGAGGCAAGTACCGGATCATAGATTTTCCGCTCAGCAACTGCATCAATTCCGGCATTGATACTGTGGGAGTTCTCACGCAGTACAGGCCGCTGAGGCTCAACACGCATATCGGAATCGGCATCCCCTGGGATCTCGACCGCAATGTGGGAGGCGTCACCGTGCTTCCTCCATACGAGAAGATCGGGAACACCGACTGGTATACGGGGACGGCCAATGCCATTTACCAGAACCTGGAGTTCATGGAGCAGTACAACCCGGACTATGTCCTCATCCTCTCGGGCGACCACATCTACAAGATGGATTACGAGGTGATGCTCGACTACCACAAGGCGAACAAGGCGGACATCACGATCGCGGTGATGCCCGTCCCGATGGAGGAAGCTTCGCGCTTCGGCATCATGGTGACCGATGAGACCGGAAGGATCACCGAGTTCCAGGAGAAGCCCGAGCACCCGGTCAGCAATCTCGCCTCGATGGGAATCTACATCTTCACCTGGAAGGCGCTCCGCGAATCTCTCGTGACCATGAAGGACAAGCCCTCGCTGGACTTCGGAAAACACGTCCTCCCTTACTGCAGGGAGAACGGGAAGCGGCTCTTTGCCTATGAGTTCAACGGGTACTGGAAGGACGTGGGAACCCTCGGCTCCTATTGGGAGGCCAATATGGAGCTCATCGACGTCATCCCGGAATTCAATCTGTACGAGGAATTCTGGAAGATCTACACGAGAGGAGACATCGTTCCTCCGGATTACATATCCGAGCACGCGATCGTCGACAAATGCATCATCGGCGAGGGAGCGGAGATTCACGGCGAGGTGCACGGCTCCGTGATCGGGCCGGCCGTTCGGATTGAGGAAGGCGCCGTGGTCCGCGACTCCATCATCATGCAGGAATGCTATATCGGAAAGGGGGCCAGCATCAACCGGGCCGTGATTGCCCAGAATGTGGCGATCGGAGAGGGGGCTGCCCTGGGTGTCGGGGAAGATGCTCCAAATGAGTACAATCGAAGCGTCTACGCCTTTGGGCTTGTGACCGTGGGAGAAAACTCCGTGATTCCGTCCGGGGTACGAATCGGAAGGAACACCGCCATACTCGGGGAGACCCGCGCCGAGGACTATCCGAACGGCGAACTTAAGAGCGGCGGAGCGATCATCTGCGGGGAAGAGAAAGGCGGTGACGAAGCATGAGGGCACTTGGCATCATACTTGCAGGCGGAAACAACAACCGGATGAGAGAGCTCTCCAGCAAGCGCGCGATCGCGGCCATGCCGATGGCCGGAAGCTACCGCAGCATCGATTTTGCCCTCTCGAACATGACCAATTCCCACATCGGAAAGGTGGCAGTGCTCACGCAGTACAATGCGAGATCCTTAAACGAGCACCTCTCCTCCTCCAAGTGGTGGGACTTCGGCAGAAAGCAGGGAGGGCTGTTCCTCTTCCCGCCGACGATCACGACAAAGAACAGCTGGTGGTACAGGGGGACGGCGGACGCGATCTACCAGAACCTCGACTGGCTGCGGCAGAGCCATGAGCCCTATGTGGTCATCGCCAGCGGAGACGGGATCTACAAGCTGGATTTCAACAAGGTCCTGGAATTCCACATCGCGAAGAGGGCGGACGTCACCGTTGTCTGCACGGAGTGCAGGGACGACGACCTGAGCCGCTTCGGCGTTCTGAAGATGAACGAGGACATGAGAATCGAGGAGTTCGACGAGAAGCCCATGGTATCGAGATCGAACGTGATCTCCACGGGAATCTACGTCATCCGCAGGCGGCAGCTCATTGAGATGATTGAAAAATGCGCCGAGGAGGACCGGGCGGATTTCGTGAAGGACATCCTGATCCGCTACAAGGACTTAAAGAGGATCTACGGATATAAGATCAGCACCTACTGGAGCAACATCTCGACGGTGGAGTCCTACTACAGGACCAATATGGATTTCCTGAGGAGCGATGTGCGGAACTATTTCTTCCGCCAGGGCGCAAAGATATATACGAAAGTGGATGACAACCCCCCGGCGAAGTTCAACCCCGGATGCCAGGTCCGGAATTCGCTCGTCGCCTCGGGATGCATTATTAACGGTACAATAGAGAATTCTGTGATATTCAAGAAGGTCTTCGTGGGAAATAACTGCTACATCCGGAATTCCATCATTTTAAATGATGTCTATATTGGAGATAACACCCACATAGAGAATTGCGTTGTGGAGAGCCGGGACACAATTCGTGCAAATTCCTATCACTGCGGGGAGAACGGCGTCAAGATCGTGATCGAGAAGAACGAGAGGTACGCGATCTGACAAAAACTCATGATGCTTCCTTGAGCGCGGCATCTAAGTACAGTGGAATAGGCGGCGAAGCAATTCGTTCCCCTATTATATAAGGCTATGTATCACAAGAAAGGGAATGACTATGAACATCACAGACGTTAGAGTCCGAAAGGTCACAAAAGAGGGAAAGATGAAGGCGGTGGTCTCCATCACGATCGATGACGAATTTGTAGTACATGACATCAAGGTCATCGAAGGTGAGAAGGGCCTGTTCATCGCAATGCCCAGCCGCAAGGCGGCAGACGGTGAGTACAGGGACATCGCTCACCCGATCAATTCTGCGACCCGCGGAGAGATTCAGAGCATGATTCTCACGAAGTACGAGGAGACGATGGCTCAGGAGGAGGCAGAAGCAATAGACGAGCAGTATGCATTCTGAGATCTGATGATGGCAGGAATGCAGCAGGAATCCTTGAAGCGCATCAACACACCCGGCGGAAACATCTGTGCTTATGCACAAACTTCGCACGATTATGGGCGAACAGACTGAGTTTTTTTTGGTAAATGGGGTGCAGATGCGCTGCAATCCGGCATAATGTTACGAAAATATTAACAAAATTTTACTTAACTCCTTTCAAAATATTACAGTTCGTGTTATCATGTCACATGATCGGCAACTGTGATTTGAAAGGAGTTGATTTTTTATGCTGAAACAGAAACTGATCTGCTGTGTACTCGCCGCATCGCTTGTGGCGGGCTGCGCGGTTCCGGCTCTTGGAGATACACAGGCGGACATCGCTTATGCAAAGGCCGAGGAGCAGTCCGCAGCGGCCAGGCTGGATCAGACCCGGAGTAAGATTGAGGAGCTCGAAGCGGAAAAGCTGAATCTGGAGAGTTATCTCAGCAACCTGAACGGAAGGATGGAGTCCCTCACGAAGGAGCTGAAGTCCCTGAAGAAGGAGACTAAGGAGAAGAAGAACGCGATAGAGATGGCGAAGAGCGCGCTCATCCGCACCGGCGCTCTTCAGAAGGAGGAGACGGGGGACGATGAGTCCCGGATCCGCTGCCTCTATGAGGAGGCCGATGAGGATCTTGCTTCCATGACCAACGAGACGATTGAGAAGCTCAGGAAGGAGCTGGAAGCGGATGAGGACCGGCTGAAGGAGCTGGTCAAAAAGACGAAGAGCAGCCGGTCCGAGATTAAGAAGCTCGCCCGTGAGACGGACGAGAAGATCGCGGAGTACAAGGCCGCAATCGGAGAGAAGGCGCTCGATGCCACTGACTTAAAAAACCGCGTCGATGAGCAGCAGGAGATTCTTTCGGTCCTCGGACAGCGCGCATCCGATGAAGAGGCGGCTTTGGCCGGGGCGGAGCAGACGGAAGACGAAGGGGCGGCCCTCGCCGGAAGTGAGTCTGACGGGGAGACGGAGTCCCGCAGCCCGGACGGGGAGGACGAGGATCTTTCCGGCAGCTCCGGCGATTCAAGCTCCGAATACGGGAGTGACGACCCGGATGAGGAAGAATCCGACAAGAGCTCCGGCTATGATGAGGACGGGGAATACGACGACTCTGACGAAGAGGAAATCGAGGACTCCGATGGTTATGACGAGGACAGCGAAGAGCTGGCGGACTACGACTCTTCCGATGACGGGGATGAGGATTACGACTCTTCCGATGATGAGGACGGGGACTATGACTCTTCCGATGATGGGGATGAGGACTATGACTCTTCCGATGACGGGGATGAGGACTATGACTCTTCCGATGATGAGGACGGGGATTACGACTCCTCCTATGATGAAGACTCTTATGATGAGGATGAAGACGGCTACAGCGGCTCCTCGGACGAGGACGGCAGCTACGATGACGATGATGACTACGACTATGACGAGGGCGACGACGAAGACGACTCGGACGATGATTCCTCGTCGGGCGAATATCTCGGCAATTTCAAGCTGACAGCTTACTGCAATTGCGCCGAGTGCTGCGGCTCAGCCGGACAGCCGACGGCCAGCGGGTCCATGCCGGTGGAAGGCCGCACGGTGGCGATGGAAGGCCTGGACTTCGGAACGAAGCTCATGATCGACGGCAATGTCTACACGGTCGAGGACCGCGGCACGAGCTACGGCCACGTGGATATCTACATGGAATCGCACAGCGACTGCCTGGACTTCGGCGTTCAGTACGCCGACGTCTACCTGGTCGGATGACCGGGGCGCCGGATGCCAGGCGGACATCCGCTTCGCATCGACCGAAGCGGAGCGCAGACCGCAAGTCCCCTCGAGTGACGGGGTTGCGGAACAGTTACGTAAGTGCATAGAAATGTGTTGCAATGCAAAAGGCATTGGGGATGAAGGAATCCTCAATGCCTTTATCAGTGCTCTTTTTCATAATGGTCCGAAAACGGATAGCTTTTTGCGGGAAAAGCGCATCCTTTAGTTGGAAAAGCGCATCCTTTAGTTGGAAAAGCGCATCCTTTAGTGGGAAAGCGCATCCTTTTTAGCGGGAAGAGCGCATCACTTTCA
>CADCPJ010000278.1 GCA_902803245.1 uncultured Lachnospiraceae bacterium
ATCTTCTCCCCGGGCAGGAACGGGCAGCGGACGAATTTCTCTTTTGTCAGCTCCGGCTGTTTCCAGTACCCCTCCGCGATCTGCGCGCCGGCCAGGCACAGCTCTCCAGTCATCCCCCGGGGCAGGAGCCGGCCCTGACTGTCGCAGATCAGCGACCAGGTATTCGGCACAGCGCGTCCGATGGGGATATCCCCATCCTTTTGCTGCTCCACGACATGGAAAGAAGAGCAGACGGTAAATTCCGTCGGCCCATAGCCATTGATCAGTTTGATATCCGTTCTTTTGCAGGGCAGCATTTTTTCACTTCTCATCATGACATACCGCAGAGGCAGATCCGGGAAGCTGTTCACCATTTCCATGCCGATCTGCGTGGAGAAAGTCACTCCCGTGACGCGGTTCTCTTCAAAGTATGCCTTCATGCCGGCTAAATCCCTGCGAAGCGATTCGTCCAGTATATGCACCTCTCCTCCCAGGGCCAGCGGGCACAGAAGATCGTCAAGCGACGCGTCAAAGGAAAAGCTGGCATGGACCGCATTGACGCTCTCCCTTCCTACGATTCGTTCCCTCCAGGCTGTAAAAGCGCGCAGGGAGCGGTGGCTCTGCACGACGCCCTTGGGCTTTCCGGTGGAACCGGAGGTATAAATCATGTAGGCATAGCCATCCGGACTGGCCCGGTGGAGGAATTCCTGCTCCCGGCGTCCCTCAGGCACCGTCTCCTCCTCCGCGGAAAGGATTTCTCCAACCATCGCCTCGTCCAGAACCACCTTTGATCCGGAATCCTCCAGCATGTATGCGATGCGGTCGTCTGGATATTCCGGGTCTACAGGCACATAGGCCGCCCCGGCCTTCCAGATGCCCAGCACAGCCGCGGCAAACGCCTTTACTCGTCCCATGCTGACCGCGACAAAACTGTTTGCCGCCACGCCGCGGGCAATCAGGTACAATGCCACCTTGTCCGATGCATGGTCAAGCTCCGCATAGGTATAGCTGCCCCTTAAGTCCACCACGGCTGTGTGATCCGGCGTCCTCTCCACCCAGGTGCGGAAGAGCTCCAGCCAGGTCTCATCATGGTTGTAAGGCAGTTTTTCGCCGCAGGACAGGTTCAAAAGCTGTGCTCTTTCCTGGTCGTCAACCGTCTCCGCGTCCGAAAGAAGCGGGTTTTCCGCGAGGCTTAAGGCCATGTTTCCGACAGCACGGGCTATCGCCATCATGTCCTCGTTTGCGTAGCGGGTTCCGTCATACTCCACCTGAATCACATAGCGGTCCCCTTCCGGACAGACGGTTACGGCGACCGGAAACTTGACGGCATCCAGCTTCAGACAAATATCTGCCGGTTCCATGCCATAGGTGTCTCCGCACTCACGAATCCCTCCCTGATAGATCATCATGATCTCCGGGCGGATCCGGCGCCGTTCCACCAGGCGGGTATACGGATAGAACTCCTTCGCATAGCTTTGCTGAAGCTGCCCATGTACCGCCTTTATATAATCCGATGCCGTGGTATCCTTTTCCACAGCCGGGCGCACCACGGGAATGGTCTTCACAAACATACCCACCAAGGGCAGGAGCTCCCATCCGGCGCTTCGCCCATTGCTGACAGTCAGGGAAAGTCCCTTCGTCTCCCTGGTCAGACGGAACATGGTCTCCGCAAATGCCGCCTGCATAAAGCTGCTGACAGTCACCCCTTCTGACGCACAGAAGGCACTAATGCCTTTCGCGGGAATGCTGGTCCAAACCATGGCATCCGCCATGCCATCCGGATGAACGGAATCCGGCCAGTGCAGCGCCTCCGCTTCCGACACAAGATCGTCAAAGTATTCTTCCGCTTCCCGCATCTCATCGCTCTTAAGAAGCATCCGCTCGTGCAGCGCATAGTCGCAGGCATCATAGCGCTCCGGCGTCAGGATCTCTCCCTTTAATGCCTTCAGGACATCTCCAAGGAACACCGCGGCCGACAGCCCGTCAAACAGGATGTGATGGATGTCCATAAACAGGTACACGCCGGAGGGCGCGTCAATCACTTCAAAGCGATAAAGCCTGTCGCCAAACAGATCGAAGGGACGCACCCTCCGCTGGAAATATTCCCGATCGGGGTCGTGATCCGTCGAAGCAAGTGCCACCTCCACGCCCTCGTCATCATGGCGCTCCTGCACCGCCTCTCCATTTTTCATGGCAAGCCGGATTTTCAGACAGGGGTGGGCTTCCACAGCAGCCTTCACAGCGCGTAAGAGCGCATGGGCATCGACATCAAAAAAGCGGTAAACAGAAGGAATGTTATACTGTGTTGTGTCCCGGTTGAGTTCCCATTCGATATACAGTCCCCGCTGGTTCTCACTTAAGGGATACCATTCGCGCTTCTTGTGGGCGCGCAAAGCCATGCCCTGCCCGTGCCTGCCGCCATCGATCAGGGAGGCAATGCCTCGCACAGTCGGCGTCTTCATGATGTCCGAAACCCTGATTCGGGCGTCATACCGGCTCATAAGAGCCGCGGTAAAGCGCATAGCCAGAAGCGAAGACATTCCAAACGACACCAGGTCATCGGTTACGCCAAAATCCGTCTCCCCCAGCATCTTTGCCGCGAGATCCAGCACCTGCTTTTCCGTCGGTGATTCCGGCGCGGCAATCTCCCTGCGCCCTCTCTCCGGCTCCGGCAGCGCCTTCCGGTCGATCTTTCCGTTCGGGGTCATCGGGATGGCATCGAGCGGCACATAAACCGCGGGCACCATGTAGTCCGCGAGGGTTTCGGCAAGATAGGCCCGGAGCTCTTCAGGGATAATCTCCTGCCCCTTTGCATGGGTGTAATAGAGTACCAGCTGATCCCTGCGAACCTCCGCCGCCACTGCCTCTATGCCCGCGTACTGACTGCCTCTCATCTCGATCTCGCCCAACTCGATGCGGAAGCCCCGAAGTTTTACCTGTGTATCGATTCGTCCCAGGCAGAGCAGCTCATCTTCCTCATTGTACCTTGCCAGATCTCCTGTATGGTACATCTTCTCGCCAGGCAGGTATGGGCAGTCGGTAAATTTTTCCGCAGTAAGTTCCGGACGGTTCAGATAGCCTTCCGCAATCTGCGCGCCCGCAAGGCACAGCTCACCCGCCATCCCCTTAGGAAGAAGCCTTCCCTGATCATCGCAGATTAAGGACCATGTATTCGGTACGGGACGGCCGATTGGAATATCCACATCCTTCTCCTGATCCACCAGGTGTACGGAGGAGCCGATGGTGAATTCCGTGGGGCCGTACTCGTTGTACATCAGCACATGCGTATGCGCCACAGGCAAAAGCTTTTCTCCGCCCAGCACGGTAAATTCGGGGAAGAGATCCGGGAAGCTGTTCAGCATCAGCATGCCCAGCTGTGTGGGAAATTTGACGCCGTGGATCTGATTCTTGCGCAGGTAATCCGCAAGCTGCGGGGGGTTCAGCCGCATTTCGTCGGACAGAACATGCACCTGTGCGCCTACGCAAAGCGGACAGACGATGTCTGTCACGGAAGCATCGAAGGAGAAGGTCACTGAGTGGGCATAGTGCCTTCCCGCCTGATAGCCGAAATCACTCACAGCCCAGGCCGCATACGCCCGCAGGGCGCTATGGCGGATGACGACGCCCTTGGGTTTTCCGGTGGAACCGGAGGTGTAAATCATGTAAGCGCGGCGGCCGGGCGCCGCATAGTTCACTGGCTCCGCCGCGCTGCCTTCCGCCATGAGGCTCTTAACGGCCGCCTCGTCAAGCGTCACCCCGGCCCCGGAATCCTCCAGCATGTACGAAATGCGCTCTATGGGATATGCCGGGTCGATGGGCACATAGGCCGCACCCGCCTTCTGGACGCCGATGACCGCCGCGATGAATTCCTTCACGCGGTCCATCTTTATGGCCACAAAGCTGTCTTCCACGACACCGCTCTCAATGAGGCGGGCGGCTATCCGGTTTGACAGCGCGTCCAGTTCCCCGTAGGTATAGCTCCCGCGGCTGTCCACAACAGCCGTCGTGGAAGGCATCTTATTCGCATTGTCAAGGAAGAGATCAAGCCAGGTCTGTTCCCTGTCGTAAGGGATCCTCCTTCCGGCTGAAAGCGCCAGAACCTCTGCCTTTTCCTGCTCTCTTACATGTTCAAAGGTGCATATCCTTCTGTCCGGTCCATCTGACATCTGCTCCACATAGGTCTGAAACAGGGCAAGAACCTGCCGGATCTCAGCTTCCCCGAAAAGACCGGGATCAAAGCTCACATGAAGTATCAGTTCTCCGTCCTTCAGATACGCGGAAAGAGACAGCTCGGAGAAGTTCTCCTCTCGGACGCATACGGGCCTTAGGATATCCTCTGAGCCCGTTTCTTTCCTGCCGCTGTTATAGTTCTCAAACGCGAGTACCGTCTGGAGCAGATCGCTTCCAAGATATGACTGCTTCTGTATTTCCGACAGCGGGCAGTAATCATAGGTATTGCTTTTTGCCGCCTGCTCCTGCAAGGCCTTGAGGGCGCTCCTGACAGTAGTATTCTGATCGATTCGGATTCGGACGGGTACGGAGTTGATAAAGAGGCCGACCAGATCCTCCGTCCCTGCCCCGGTGTTGTCACGTCCCGAGACGACCTTGGCGAACACGACATCCTCCTGCCGGCTGCAGGCGCCAAGCACCATGCCCCAGGCCAGCTCCACGCCGTTGCTGATGGTGGCTCCTGCCTCCCGGCAGACCTGC
>CADCPJ010000279.1 GCA_902803245.1 uncultured Lachnospiraceae bacterium
AATCATGGAAATACGGCGGGTTCTGACGAATCATGGAAATACGGCGGGTTCTGACGAATCATGGAAATACGGCGGGTTCTGACGAATCATGGAAATACGGCGGGTTCTGATGAATCACGGAAATGCGGTAGCTTCTTATGAATCATGGAAATGCAGCAGCTTCTTATGAATTATGGAAATGCGGCAGCTCCTTATGAATCATGGAAATGCGGAATGACAGAAACGGTGAATACAGACCTGATAATCACAGATACAATGAGACGGTAAAAAACGAACACAGATACGATAAACACAGAAACAATGAGATTGTAAAAATGAGCACAGATACAATGAACATAGAAACAGCGGACACAGAAACAATGAACACGGAGATGAAGACGGACACACTTGTAAGGAGAGTGCTTGAACTTGCTGTGACACAGCCGGATAAGGCGGCCCTGATCTTCCGCAGCGAGATCGTGACCTACCGCGAATACGGGAGGCAGATCACCCGCGCTGCGGCTCTTCTTAAGTCTCTCGGCGTAAAGAGAGGAGACCGCGTGCTCTACACGGCGGTTTCCAAGCCGCAGACTTTCGTGCTGTTTCTCGGAATTCAGTATCTGGGAGCTGTTGCGGTTCCAACGGACAAGGCCGGGCTGCCTGAGGGAGAGATCAGCCTCTATGAGAGCGCGGGCGCGTCGCTGCTTCTTACGACGCTGAAGATGAGGGACGTCCCGGAAGGGATGAAGGTCATCACCCAGAAGGAGTTCTTCGCCTCGCCTGGCGGCAGGGACGGCGCTGCGGCTGATGGAAAAGCTGATGCCTCATCTGACAGCGCGGACGGCATTTCGGCTGATGGAAAAGCTGATGCCTCATCTGACAGTGCGGACGGCATACCGGTTCCGGACTATGAAATGCCGGACGGCGAGGACCTCTCAGAGATCCTCTTCACATCCGGGACCACAGGAAAACCGAAGGGCGTCATGCTGAGCTTCCGCGCCGTATACCACATTCTTCAGAATACGAGGCGCGGCATCGGCATAACGGAAGAGGACAGGGTTTTGATGCCCCTGCCGCTGCATCACTCCCTGGCCCTGAGAGTGAGCCGCGCCACGCTCTATGCCGGCGGGACGCTGGTACTCCAGAACGGCTTCGCTTTCGCGAAAGAGACGGAGACGAATCAGGTCCGGCACAGGTGCACCGGCTTTGCTGCCGTTCCGGTCTCCATGGAACTGCTCTTAAGCCAGATGAAGGACCATTTTTACGAGGTGATGGGCGCCTTCCGGTTCATCGAGATCGGGGCGGGCGCACTCACGGTGGAGCAGAGGAAGCGCCTCTCCGCAAAGCTTCCGAACACCAGGATCACAAACACCTGGGGCTCCTCGGAGACCGGCGGAGTGATCTTCGCAGATGTCCACGATATTGCCGGCAGCGAGCGGAGAGTCAGCTCGCTCGGGCGGGTGATCGACAGCGCGGAGCTCCGCTTTATCCCGGTGGAAGGCGCGGCCCCCGCAGCCCCCTGCGGGACGGACAGCGAGCATCCGGGAAGGCTTGCCTTGAGGGGCGGCATGGTGATGAGCGGCTACTTTAAAGATGAGGAGCAGACAAGAGACGCCCTTAGGGACGGCTGGCTCGTCACCAATGACCTGGCATACGCCGATGAAGACGGCTATGTCTTCATGCTCGGCCGCTCGGACGACATCATCAACATCGGCGGCGAGAAGCTCTCCCCTCTCGAGATGGAGAACGCCGCCAGCGAATACGAAGGCGCCGCCGAGTACGCGTGTATCGGGGTGCCGGACCCGAAGGGAATCTTAGGCCAGGTGCCGGTGCTCTTTGTCGGCGGGTGCCGCAAGGATTACGACGCCGTGAAGCTTAAGGAATATCTCGCATCAAAAATGACCCGCCTGAAGCTTCCGGCCAGGATCTGCGAGGTGGAAGCCCTGCCGAGAAACCGCATGCAGAAGCTGGACAGGAAGGCTCTCGCGGATCTCTATAAGACAATGCAATAGAACAGCAGAACGGCATGATGCGATAGCACAATGGACCAGTATGATGCAATAGGACAGTGGGCCAGTATGATGCGGCGATGACGGACAGAATGATACGGCGGATCAGTATGATGCAATGACGATCGACGAAATGAGACAGCGGACGGGTATCTGATGGAACCGGATGAAGTAAATGAGACGATGAGGGATAAAAGGAATGAAGGAGAACCGCTCTCTCCAGGCAGGGAAAGGGGCGGCGGAAATCTGTGGAATGCCGTGCGCTGTGCGGCCTTTCTTGCGCTGGCTGCATTTATCTTTATCCACGTCAGCTACATCGTCAGGCAGGTGCCGTGGAGGTACAACAAGGAGACATTTACCGCATTTTATGCGGAGGAGAAGAATTCTCTCGATGTGGTGACGCTCGGCAGCAGCGGCTGTTACATGTTTTTTGACAATCCCTATCTCTACGAGAAGTTCGGCCTCACCTCGTTCAACCTGTCCGTGCCGCTCATGCCTTCGATGGCCGCGTCCTACGTCATGGACGAGGTGGAGCTCACGCAGTCGCCGCAGCTCTATGTCGTGGAGGCGAGGTTCTTCATCCGTAAGCCGGGAAAGAGGCCGAACCGCGCGCTGTACCTGCTCACGGACTCCATGAATTACGGGATCAATAAGCTCCGCATGATTATCCGCGGCTATCCGTCCCTGACGGAGCGGGTACAGGCATTTTTCGACCTCTGTAAGTACCACGGTTACTGGAGCGGCGTGAGGCGGGGAACTCTCGCATTTTGGGACAATAAGAAGAAATCTCCGATGAAGACGTGGAGAAACCGCGCGAAGGTGATGCCTCTTACCGGCCCGGAGATCCGGACGGATCTCACCCCGCTGCCTCTCGAGAAGTCGAGGGAAGAGGAGCTGCGCAGCCTTCTTGAAGAATGCCGGAAGAAGGGGCGGCAGGTGCTCTTTGTCGCGACGCCGTATGTCTTCAGTGAGAACTACGCGAGGCGGAAGCTCTCGATGATGGAGATCGTGGAGAGCTACGGGTATCATTTTCTCGATCTCACGGACGGCGAGGCCTACGGGATCGATTACAGCACGGATTTCTGGGATGAGCGCCACTCGAATTACCGCGGAGCCGAAAAAGTGACAAATGCACTTGGAGAATATATCGAAAAGGAGTACAATATCCACGCTGAGCACACAAAGACCGCAGAAGCTGACTGGGAGAACTGCGTCCGGCTCAGCAACGAGCAGATCCGGGACATCAGGAACGGGGAAGCGGAGTCCGGAGATAAAGAGGATGCATAGGAGATGCATAGAAGATGCATAGAAGATGTATAGAGGATGCATAGAAGATGTATAGAGAATACATAGAGGACACATAGAGAATACATAGAGAAAATACAAAGAGAATACATTAAGAAAGGAAAAGTAGAGATGAGAGAAAAGGTTCTGGAAGTACTGGCGGAGAATTATCCCGAGATTGACTTTGAGAGTTCTGATGAGCTGGTGGATGACGGCACGCTCGACTCGCTGACCGTCGTCGGCATCATCAGCGCCCTGTCCGCGGAGTTCGACGTGGAGCTTCCTTACGAGGAGATCACTCCCGAGAATTTCAACTCCGTCGATGCGATGGCAGCGATCTATGAGAAATATATGTGAGTATCCGTCTGCAATGATACCGGCTGACTCCGGTAAAATGCAAAATGCACAAAATGCACAAGATGCAAAGGAACACGGTCGATGACGACTCGCATTCACCCGGGCGGCGACCGGGAAAAAACTGCAGATATGCGGGGAGGAAAGGTACAGAAGGCGATCCGCTGTGCCGTCTTTCTGGCGGGCATCATTGCGGCCGTCATTTTGCTTGGGAAGGTTTTAAGGGTGAGGAACGGTGAGTATCTCTCGCCCGAAGCGAGCCGCCTGAAAGCGGACTCCGCCGACGTGCTTTTCCTCGGCCCGTCCACGATCATGAACGGGGTCTACCCCTTAAATCTCTGGCATGACTTCGGAATCACTGCTTTCAACTGCGGCAGCGGGAGCCAGTCCCTCATGGCCAGCTATTATCTCCTTGAGGATATCCTTGCGCGGATGAAGCCGAAGCTCGTCGTGCTCGACTGCGGGAAGGCGCGCTCGGCCAGAGCGATCGTGAAATCGGGGTACCTTCATTACATCACGGATATGCTGCCGATCATCAATTCCAGCAGATTCACCATGATCGATAAGTCTGCCAAAGACCGGGCGTACAGCTTCGATACAGTTGCAGGTCTTATCTTCCCGTGCTTCGCCTACCACGACAGGTGGCAGCACATAAAGAGGGGTGATCTGGCCCCGGACGTGAAGCTGATTACGCTCGGAGCAAAGGTGGATCCGCGGGTCTGGAACGTCACGGACCCATACGCCGCCCACGAGGCGGATCCGGACTATGTTCTTCCCGAGATGGCAGAGACGTATCTGAGAAAGATCATTGAGACCTGCCGCGAGGAGGGAATCGATCTCCTCATGGTCACGATGCCGAATATGACGCCGGCGGTCGATGTGGACCAGGAGGAATACGAGCTCCGGGTTGACGCAGCGGCGGCAGTCCAGAAGATTGCCGACGAGTACGGGGTCATTCATGAGAACCAGATCACGGAAGGGGAGAACATCGGGCTCATTCCCGGGGCGGACGTCGCCGACGGGCAGCACCTCAACTATGTGGGTGCCGGCAAATACACGGCGTGGATCGGGAACTATATAAAGGAGCACTACAGTGTGCCGGATCACCGCGGCGAGAGCGGCTATGAGGAAATGGACCGGAAGTATGAGGAATTCCGGAAATACCTTGAGACGATGGGGACTGCGTGACAGGAGCAAAGCAGGTTGCGGACATGCTCAGGATTATGCATAAGCAGAGCAGGTTTTGGATGTGCCTGGAACAATGCATAAGCAGAGCAGGGCTTGGGTGTGCCCGGAACAATGCATTAGTAAAACAGCTTTTTAAATGTGTTTGGAATATTGCATATGCAGAACATTTTTTTGAAAAAGATTGCATCAGTCGTGCTGGCAC
>CADCPJ010000280.1 GCA_902803245.1 uncultured Lachnospiraceae bacterium
AACTGATCGTCAGAAGAAGAAACGGCAAGGGCGCCGGTTCCAGGTAAGGAGGTAGAGAAATATGTCACGTTCATTAAAGAAAGGTCCTTTCGCAGATGCATCTCTGCTGAAGAAGGTCGACGCTCTCAACGCCTCCGGCGAGAAGGCAGTCATCAAGACCTGGTCCCGCCGTTCCACCATCTTCCCGAGCTTTGTCGGACACACATTTGCAGTGCATGACGGCAGGAAGCACGTACCGGTCTATGTGACAGAGGATATGGTCGGCCACAAGCTTGGCGAATTTGTTTCTACGCGGACGTACAGAGGACATACAAAGTCCGAGTCCAGATCCAGGTAAGACGGACCATTTGAAAGGAGATAGAAATGGCAAAAGGACACAGATCCCAAATTAAGCGGGAGAGAAACGATTTAAAGAAAGAAACGAGACCGTCAGCGCGCCTTTCTTACGCCAGAATGTCTGTCCAGAAGGCTTGCTTCGTACTGGACGCCATCCGCGGCAAGGATGTGGAGACCGCTCTCGGTATCCTGACATATAGTCCGAGATATGCATCCCGGGTGATCAAGAAGCTCCTTGAGTCCGCAGTTGCAAATGCTGAGAACAACAACAGCATGAGCCGCGCGAACCTCTATGTTGCAGAATGCTATGCCGGCAGGGCCACAACAATGAAGCGGATTCAGCCGCGCGCCCAGGGCCGTGCCTACAGAATTCTGAAGCGCACCAGTCATATCACGATCATTCTGGATGAGAAGTAAAGGAGGACTACATGGGTCAGAAAGTTAATCCGCACGGACTGCGTGTCGGTATCATCAAGGATTGGGATTCCAAGTGGTATGCGGAGAAGGAATTCGCAGATTACCTCGTGGAGGACCACAAAATCAGGGAATTTCTTAAGAAGAAGCTGTACAGCACAGGCGTACCGAAGATTGAAATCGAGCGCGCTTCCGACCGCGTGAAGGTCACGATCTACACCGCTAAGCCGGGTCTTGTCATCGGCAGGGGCGGCCACGACGTGGATGCGCTCAAGGCAGAGCTCTCCAAGAAGGTTGGCAAAAAAGTTCTTCTTGACATCAAGGAAGTGAAACGTCCGGACCGCGACGCTCAGCTGATCGCAGAGAACATCGCCCTTCAGCTCGAGAACCGTGTTTCCTTCCGCCGCGCCATGAAGTCCACGATGCAGCGCACAATGCGCGCCGGTGCGAAGGGTGTGAAGACATCTGTGGCCGGCAGACTTGGCGGCGCTGACATCGCCCGCAAGGAAACCTATAGTGAGGGCAACATTCCGCTGCAGACACTGCGCGCTGACATCGACTACGGATTCGCCGAAGCTGATACCCAGTACGGCAAGGTCGGTGTCAAGGCATGGGTGTACAACGGTGAAGTCCTTCCGACGAAAGAAGCTAAGGAAGGGAGAGAATAAATCATGTTAATGCCGAAGAGAGTAGAACACAGAAAGCAGATGCGCGGCTCCATGAGGGGCAAGCCCTCCAGAGGCACAACCCTCACCTACGGCGAGTTTGGCCTCGTTGCGACGGAGCCCTGCTGGATTCGCTCCAATCAGATTGAAGCAGCCCGTGTGGCGCTGACAAGATATACAAGACGTACCGGTAAAGTTTGGATTGACATCTTCCCGGATAAGCCGGTCACGGCAAAGCCCGCTGAGACCCGTATGGGATCCGGCAAAGGCTCTGTTGAATACTGGGTTGCTGTAGTGAAGCCGGGCCGCGTTCTCTTCGAGATCGCCGGTATTCCGGAGGAGTCTGCCCGTGAAGCGCTCCGTCTCGCAATGCACAAACTGCCGTGCACATGCAAGATCGTCTCCAAGGAACAGTTAGAGGCTAAGTACAAAGAGCCCGCACCGGCGGTAGCTCCGGCGAAAGAGGACGGTGAAGAAGCATGACAAAGAACAGTAAATATTTAGAGGGCCTGAGAGGCAAATCCGCAGTAGAACTGCAGGAAGAGCTGGTCGCGGCGAAGAAAGAGCTCTTTAACCTGAGATTCCAGAACGCGACAAACCAGCTCGACAATACAAGCAGAATCAAAGACGTCCGCAAAAACATTGCCAGAATCCAGACTGTCATTGTTGAGCAGTCGCACGCGAAGGAGGCATAACCCATGGAAGAAAGAAATCTTAGAAAGACACGTGTGGGACATGTCGTCAGCAATAAGATGGACAAGACTATCGTCGTTGCCATTGAGGATCACGTACAGCATCCGCTCTACAAGAAGATCGTCAAGAAGACCTATAAGCTGAAAGCTCACGATGCGAACAACGACTGCAACATCGGCGACACAGTGAAAGTTATGGAAACGAGACCGCTCTCAAAGGATAAGAGATGGAGACTGGTCCAGATCATCGAGAGGGCTAAGTAATATACGGAGGATACAGGTATGGTTCAACAGGAAACAAGACTGAAGGTCGCCGATAATACCGGGGCAAAGGAAATCCTGTGCATCCGTGTGAGCGGCGGTTCTACGAGAAGATATGCCTTCATTGGCGATACAATTGTTGCTACGGTCAAAGATGCAACGCCCGGCGGCGTTGTAAAGAAGGGTGACGTGGTCAAGGCTGTTGTCGTCCGCACAAAACACGGCTCTCGCAGAAAAGACGGTTCCTACATCAAGTTTGACGAGAACGCAGCGGTCATCATCAAGGATGACAACACACCGAGAGGCACCCGTATCTTTGGACCGGTCGCCCGTGAGCTCCGTGAGAAACAGTTCATGAAGATCGTTTCTCTGGCTCCGGAAGTA
>CADCPJ010000281.1 GCA_902803245.1 uncultured Lachnospiraceae bacterium
CCGAATTCGAGGAGGCCGGGCTCTGCGGCACGGCGGCAGTCATCTCACCGGTCGGAAAAATCGTAAACGGGACGGAGGAGATCTGCTTCCCGAGCGGCATGGCCGAGATGGGCCCGAAGACAAAGAAGCTGTACGACACGCTGACCGGCATCCAGATGGGCCGCATCGAGGCCCCGGAGGGCTGGATCTCAGAGATCGGCTGATCGGTTGAAAAAGCGCGTACATAAGGTCACAGGGGCGGCTCTGCAATTGAATTCATGCCAAATACATGCGCAGCAAAACAAAAACGGGCCGGGAAGTGCAAACTTCCCGGCCCGTTTTGTTTTGCTGTAAGGGTCATTTTGCTGTAAGGGTCCCGCTTCAGTTTCCGGCAGTGCCTCCGCCTGCAGGCGGAAAGCCCGCGGGCGGAACCCGGTCTTTTTCAGCGGTTCGTGAAGAGCTTGATCTTCTCGGCAGCAACCACCTTCACGGAGTGAACCTGGTACGGGATCACTTCGCTCTGCAGATAGACGCCGTCGTTGTACGCCTGGATCGCCCCCTGGCAGCAGGCGATGTTGATGTCCGTGAAGATGTCGATCTTGGATATCCCGCTGTTGATCGCCTCGCGGATGGCCTTGTCCGAAAGCCCCGAGCCTCCGTGTAGAACCAGCGGCACGCTCACCGCCTCCGTGATGGCTTCTATGCGCCCGTAGTCGAGGTTCGGCTGCACGCGGTACTCGCCGTGCCCGGTTCCCACGGAGATCGCCAGGGCGTCCGCACCGGTCTTCTCGACATAGTGCGCCGTCTGAAGCGGATCCGTGAAATAGTCCGTCGTCCCCTGCTCCATGAGTTCTGCCGCAGAGGGCGTGTAGCCGAGCTCGGCCTCCACGGTCGCCCCGAAGGCGTGAGCCGTCCTCGCCATCTCCGCGAGCTTCGCCTCGTTGTTCTCAAGGGTGTCCCTCGAGCAGTCGAGATTCACGGAAGTAAAGCCGCATTTGAGTGCCTCGATGCAGCAGTTGAAGGTCTGGCCGCGGTCAAAATGAACCACCACCGGAACCAAAGCCTTTCTCGCAAGCGGCACGACAAATGAAGAGAACAGGGGAAGCGGGCAGATGTCAAGCTGCTTCTCCTCGATCCCGAGGATCACTGGTACACCCGCCTCCTCGGCAGCTTCGAGGACGCCCCTCGCCATCTCGAGCGAGATGACATTGAAGTGGCCGATGCAGGACTTCGTCCTGGCCGCGGGGATGAGTACATCATTTAAATTTGCGAGCATACCGATTCTCCTTTCTCCCGGTCAGTGGTGGAACAGACGGATGCCGGTGAACGCCATCGCCATGTGATAGCGGTTGCATGCTTCTATGACCTCATCGTCCCGGATGGATCCTCCCGGCTCCGCGACGTAACTGACGCCCGACTTCCGGGCCCGCTCGATGTTGTCCGCGAAGGGGAAGAACGCATCGGAGCCGAGGCTGATCCCGTCCATGCCGTCCAGCCACGCCCGCTTTTCTTCCTTCGTGAAGACTTCCGGCTTCCTCGCAAAGATTCTCTGCCAGACGCCGTCCCGCAGCACATCCTCGTACTCCTCGCCGATGTAGACGTCGATGGCGTTGTCGCGGTCCGCCCGCTTGATGCCGGGAACGAATTCAAGTTCCAGCACCTTCGGGCACTGGCGCAGAAGCCAGTTGTCGGCCTTGCTGCCCGCGAGCCTCACGCAGTGCACGCGGGACTGCTGCCCCGCTCCGACTCCGATGGCCTGCCCGTCAAAGGCGTAGCAGACGGAATTGGACTGCGTGTATTTGAGCGTGATGAGCGAGATGATGAGGTCCCTCTTCGCGTCATCCGGAATGTCCCTGTTTTCCGTCACGACATTTTCAAGCAGCTTCCCGTCGATCTGAAGGTCATTTCTCCCCTGCTCGAAGGTGATGCCGAAGACGTCCTTGTGCTCGATGGCTTCGGGGCGGTAGTCGGGATCGATCTCGATCACGTTGTAATTGCCCTTCTTTTTTTCTTTTAAAATGGCGAGCGCCTCATCCGTGTAGCCCGGCGCGATCACGCCGTCCGAGTACTCGTGCTGTATGAGGGATGCGGTCGCGGCGTCGCACACGTCACTTAGCGATATGAAGTCGCCGAAGGAGCTCATGCGATCCGCTCCCCTGGCTCTCGCATAGGCCGCGGCAAGGGGGCTGAGATGGGCCTCCGGTTCCACAAAGCAGATCTTCCTCAGCGTGTCGCTCAAAGGGACGCCGACAGCCGCTCCCGCGGGAGATACGTGCTTGAAGCTGGCCGCCGCCGGGAGATGCGTGGCGCGCTTTAAGTCGCTGACCAGCTGCCATCCGTTCAGAGCGTCCATGAAGTTGATGTAGCCCGGCTTTCCGCAAAGGACGCGGATCGGGAGATCTCTCCCGTCATTTACAAAGATCTTCGAGGGTTTCTGGTTCGGATTGCATCCGTATTTCAGTTCAAGTTCTTTCATTTACTCTCCTTACCATCCGGCCCTTAAGGAAAATTTCCCGCAGGCATCCGGAAACATATTACATTTCCACATTATCACAGATGGTGCCGATTTACAATTCTTGATACATATGAGCCGTCGCCAAGATCGATAAACCGCGTAAAGAGAGACACCTTGTTGTCCGCATCGAGCGCATCCCAGATCCCTTTCGTGAACTCATCCAGGTCGTTTCCCACCGCCACGCGGACCGGCTCCCCTTCAAAGCTCGGGAGAGGATTTCCGTCGTGCAGGTAAGTGCTGATAAAATGGCCCTCCCCGGGCAGTGCCGGCGAGTAGGAATAGGTGAACCGGTGATCGGAGGCCGGATCGCCGTCCGCACTTTTTAAGATGGAGATGGCATAGTTGCAGCCGCCCGGCACAAGGTGCAGCACTGCGGAAATTCGCGGTGTGTAGTTCGGACCGTCGGGCTCATAGCGGCGGCCTCTTAAGGACTGCTCAAAAGTCTTCTGGCTGTCGAGCCCCTCATAGACGGTATCCGTCTGATCGCCGTTCGTTATGATCGTCTTCGTTCCGAGAACCCGGACCGGCGCATAGATGATGAGGCTCGGATCCTCCATTTTGGATGGATCGTGCGCTTCCGTCCGGATGCCTTCTCCGTCCTCCACAAATATGCGGTTTCTCGAGTTGGAACTCCTCCCCATGATGAAGTAGGCAATCGCAGCATGGGTGCCGTCAGCAGTCCTTCCCACACAGATGCCCCTCCCAGGATAGGAATTATGAGCGATGAGTTCAACGAGATTCCTTTTTTCCATAGCGCCACCTTTCTCCCAAAATAGCTGATGTCAGCTCTTCTTCATGCGCTTCGGGGGGAGCTCCAGGTACTCGATCGGCATGGAGTAGAGCTCTGAGAGCGCACACAGATCCCGGTACTTGATCTCGGTCATACCGGTCTCCCAGTTAACAATTGTCTGTTTTGTCTTGCCGAGCGCCTTCGCGGCATCGTCCTGCGTCATGTTCACATTCACTCGGGCGGCCTTAAGTGTAATCTTGGGTGTCATCTTATTCTACCTCTCCAACCGAATTTTTGATAGCAGTTTTATCGTAATCCATTTCAAATGGTTTTTCAACGAGGAATGGTCTTTTTTTCATCAAATAGCTACCACCATCTCACAGAGAATTGTATATTAGTATAAATTTATTTTAATTCATGATCCATGTTCTCAAAATCAATACACAGGTGCCGGGAAGGCTTTATGAGGTGCTTTATGGATGAAAAATATGTTCTGGAAGAGAAGGAGAAGATGAAGGAAGCCCTCTCGAAATGGCTGAACC
>CADCPJ010000282.1 GCA_902803245.1 uncultured Lachnospiraceae bacterium
TACGGGGACGCCGCCGGGTCGCTGAAATACAACGAAGCCCTGGCCGGAGAGTACGTCGCAGCCATGAGATCGATGATTGAGAAGTTCGGGCTGGACGGAGGACTCTCAGCGCAGGATGTGGCGCGGGCGCCGGAGGTATTCACGATCGGAGAGGCGGACGCGGACGAGGAGGAGCTGTGGAAGCTCATCGAGCCGGTTGTGAAGGAGGCCGTGGAGCATTTCAACGTGGCCAGAAGCGAGGAAGGCGGGAAGCTGAAAGCGGACCTTCTCGCAAAGCTCGATGATCTGCTTGCCCTGACTGAGGAAGTCATCGCGCACGAGCCGGAGATCATGGCCGCCTACAAGGAGAAGCTCATGGCGAATCTGGAGGAGATGCTGCTTGATAAGAGCATCGACGAGTCCCGGATCGCTGCGGAGTGCGTGGTCTATGCGGACAGGATCTGCACGGACGAGGAGACCGTCAGGCTGAAGAGCCACATCGACCAGATGCGAAAAGAACTCGGGAAGAGCGGGAGCATCGGGCGAAAGCTCGACTTTATCGCCCAGGAAATGAACCGCGAGGCCAACACGACCCTCTCGAAAGCCGGCGATCTCATCACTGCGGACAGCGGCATCGCCATGAAGACCCTGATTGAGAAGATTCGCGAGCAGATTCAGAATATCGAGTGACTTACAGGAGGCGAACGGGGGATGATGAGCAGAGGAATTCTTGTCGTAGTATCCGGATTCTCGGGTGCCGGAAAGGGCACGCTGATGAAGAGTCTGCTTGAGCAGTATGACAACTATGCGCTTTCCGTCTCGGCCACGACCCGCTCCCCGAGGGCAGGCGAGGTGGACGGGAGGGAGTACTTCTTCATCAAAAAGGAAGCGTTTGAGAAGATGATCGACAGCGGCGCGCTCTACGAGTACGCCAGATATGCCGACAACTACTACGGAACCCCGAGGCAGTACGTCGACTTAAAGCTCGAAGCGGGGAAGGACGTCATCCTTGAGATCGAGGTTCAGGGAGCGTCGAAGATCAAGCAGCGCTTTCCGGACGCCGTCCTCATCTTCGTCACGCCGCCGTCCATAGACGAGCTGAAGAGGCGTCTCATCGGGCGCGGCACGGAAGACGAGGCGACGATTTTAAAGCGCCTTTCCCGCGCGAAGGAAGAGGGCGCTCTCATGGCCTCTTACGACTACATCCTCGTCAACGATCGCCTCGATGAAGCTGTGAGAGAGCTCCACGCCATCATCCGCGCGGAGCACAGCTCAAGCAGGCGGAAGCATGATCTGATCGGGAAGCTGTGCCGGGAACTGGACGATCTGTAATGCCCGGGAAGCTGTGCCGGGAGCCAGGCAACCTGTAATGCCCCGGAAGCTGTGCCGGGAGTTTGGCGATCTGTTAAAAATTTAACGGCAGAAAAATGCGGCATTTAAAGGGCAAGCCCCGGGTGCCGCAAAAAACAGCGGCAATGGGGACTGATCCCCCAGGCGCCGCATAAATAAAGTGACTGCGGGACGAATCCCGAGGTGTCATGAATAAAACGTGACTATGGGACGAATTCGCAGATGTCATGAATGAAAAGTGACTGCGGGGCCTTACCCCCGGACGTCACATTTATCGGGAAGGAGACCAAAAATTATGATGATTCACCCGTCCTACAAGGAAATGATGGAAGCGGTCAATTCCACAAGCGAAGACGACACGACGCCGATCGTGTCCAGCCGCTATTCCATCGTGATGGCAACGGCCAAGAGGGCCCGCCAGATCGTGAGCGGAGATGACCCGCTCGTGCACGGCGGCTTCGACAGAAAACCGCTCTCTGTCGCGGTCGATGAGATCTACGAAGGCCAGGTGCACATCCTGCCGGATGAGGCAGTCGAAGAGGAGAAGCTCTGAAGCATGAAGCTCTTGATGGTTTCTCTCGGGTGCGACAAGAACCTCGTCGACTCCGAGAAGATGCTCGGGATACTGACAGCAAGGGGGTTCGAGATCACAGACGACGAGCTTGAAGCGGAAGTCGCCGTGATCAACACCTGCTGTTTTATTGACGATGCAAAAAAAGAGAGCATTGACCGCATCTTCGAGCTGTCCTTACTGAAAGAGAAGGGCTCTCTGAAGGTCCTCGTGGCCGCGGGCTGCATGGCCCAGCGCTACCGCGAGGAGATCCTTGCGGAGATTCCGGAGATCGACGCGATCGTCGGGACCACAGGGATCGGCAGCATTGCCAAGGCCATCGAGGCGGCTCTTAGTGGAAACCGCGCGGAGATGATGGAAGATGTGAGCCATGATCCGTCCCTCGTTCCCTCCGAGCGGGTTGTTACCACTGGGGGCCATTTTGCGTATTTGAAGATCGCCGAGGGCTGCGACAAGTACTGCAGTTACTGCGCCATTCCGTATTTCCGCGGGCACTACCGCAGCTTCCCGATGGAGGATCTCATAGAGGAGGCGAAGCTTCTGGCCGGGCGGGGGGTGAAGGAGCTGATCCTCGTCGCACAGGAGACCACTCTCTACGGCACGGATCTCTATGGGGAGAAGCGCCTGCACGTGCTCCTTCAGGAGATAGCGAAGATCGAAGGGCTCCACTGGATCCGGCTTCTCTATGCCTATCCGGAGGAGATCTATCCCGGTCTCATCGAAGTCATGGCCCGCGAAGAGAAGATCTGCCGCTATCTGGATCTCCCGATCCAGCACGCGTCGGATGCGGTGCTTGCGCGCATGAACCGGAGGACGAGCAAGGCGGACCTCATATCCCTCGTTGAGACGCTTCGGAGGGAAATTCCCGGAATCGTTTTAAGGACGTCCCTCATTACAGGCTTTCCCGGGGAGACCGAGGAGGAGCACAGGGAGCTGCTCGATTTCATCGGGCAGATGGAATTCGACCATCTGGGGGTCTTCCTCTACTCGAGGGAGGAGGGGACGCGCGCTGCGGATATGAAGCCCCAGATCCGGAAGAACATAAAGAAGCGGAGATTCGGTGAGCTCATGCTTGCCCAGCAGCGCATTTCGCTTAAGAAAAACATGGAGAAAAAAGGCCGGGTGATGGAGGTGTTCGTAGAGGGCCGCATCCCCGAGGATGACGTCTACATTGGGAGAAGCCGCGGCGACGCACCCCAGGTGGACGGCTTCGTCTTCTTTCACTCCAATAGGGAACTGATGACCGGCAGCTTCGTCCAGGTCCTCATCACCGAGGCCTCGGAATACGATCTGCACGGAACTTTGCTCTGAAAGATGAGCGGAACATCTGGTTTTCCCTGCACACAGTGAATCCAGGCAATTGCCTTTATGCAATTCGAAAGGTCAGCCGGCATAACGGCTGTCCAAAACAGAACGGAGAAAACTGCATTTTATAAGGAGAAGGAGGTTGCACATGAGTTCCCTGATCAACGGCTTTAAGAAAATGAATCTGCCGAACAAGCTGACCTGTATCCGGATGGTCATGGTCATTCCGTTTGTGATCTGCATGCTGGCGGGGAGAGCGGAGGGGGCGTCTATGGTCATTTCCCTCATTCTCTTTATCGGGGCGTCAATCACGGACACTATCGACGGACACATCGCGCGGAGGGACAACCTGATCACGAACTTCGGCAAGTTTATGGACCCGCTCGCGGACAAGATCCTCGTCGTATCCGCCCTCATCTGCCTCGTTGAGCTCTGGCGCATTCCGGCCTGGATCGTGATCATCATCATCGCGAGGGAGTTCATCATCAGCGGATTCCGCCTCATCGCCTCCGACAACGGCATCGTGATCGCCGCGAGCATGTGGGGCAAGTCGAAGACCGTGTCACAGATGATCCTCGTCATCATGCTGATCATCTACTTCCCGACCGGCCCGATGCACATCATCCAGACTATCGTGATGTACACGGCGCTTGCCCTCACGGTGATCTCTCTCATTGATTATCTCCAAAAGAACCGCAGCGTGCTCTCCATGCAGGACTGAGGCGGGAACGCCTTTTTGCGGCGCTTAAGGTTAACCGGTATCACAACTATTACGTTTTATGAGGTAAGCTAATCATGGCGAAAATTCAGATGAAGACACCGCTCGTCGAGATGGACGGCGACGAGATGACCCGCATCTTATGGCAGATGATCAAGGACGAGCTCCTTTTCCCGTTTCTCGATCTGAAGACCGAGTACTACGACCTGGGACTGAAGCACCGGGACGAGACGGACGACGAGGTGACGAAGGACGCCGCGAAGGCGATCCGGAAATACGGTGTCGGCGTCAAGTGCGCGACGATCACGCCGAATCCGGCGCGCGTTGAGGAGTACGGGCTGAAAAAGATGTACTTAAGTCCCAACGGCACGCTCCGCGCGATGCTCGACGGGACGGTTTTCCGCACTCCGATCATTGTGAAGGGCATCGAGCCCTGCGTGAAGAATTGGGAGAAGCCCATCACGATCGCGAGACACGCCTACGGCGACGTCTACAAGAACGCGGAGATCCGCGTCCCGGGACCGGGAACGGCGAAGCTCGTCTTCACCGGCGCAGACGGAGAGGTGATCGAGCACAGGATCTTTGACTTCGAGGATGCCGGGGTGGTGCAGGGAATCTACAACATCGACAGCTCCATCAAAAGCTTCGCGAGAAGCTGCATGAGCTACGCGCTGGATCGAAAAGAGGACCTCTGGTTTTCCACGAAGGACACGATCTCGAAGACCTACGACAGGGATTTCAAGGAGATCTTCGAGGAGGTCTATGAGAGCGAGTTTAAGGAGAAGTATGAGGCCGCGGGCATCACTTACTTCTACACGCTGATCGATGACGCCGTGGCGCGCATTATGAAGTCCGCAGGCGGCCTGGTCTGGGCCTGCAAGAACTACGACGGCGACGTCTTCTCGGATATGCTGTCCTCCGCCTTCGGTTCCCTTGCCATGATGACTTCCGTCCTCGTCTCACCGGACGGCTGCTATGAGTATGAGGCCGCACACGGCACCGTGCAGAGGCACTACTACAGGCATCTCAAGGGAGAGGAGACTTCCACGAA
>CADCPJ010000283.1 GCA_902803245.1 uncultured Lachnospiraceae bacterium
CAGGCCTTATCTGCAATCAGAACCTGTCTCATTCATGCAAGCATGATGAGCCAGAACCTGATTGCAGATTGGCCGTGAATAGTAACGGAAAATGCATAATCTGACCGGACAGCCGCCGCTTCCCTTGCATGTGATGTAAAGATGAGTTATCATAATATAGACACTTCTAACTAAAGACACAAGGAGGTTTTCCATATGAGCTACTTTGATTTACATGGTCAGACTGCCGTTGTGACGGGAGCATCCACGGGACTTGGCGTACAGATGGCGAAGGCTCTCGCAAGTGAGGGCGCGAACATTGTCTGCCTCGCAAGAAGAAAGGAACTCTGTGACGCCAATGCCGCGGAAATCAGGGAAAAATACGGGGTCGATGCGATCGGCGTATCCTGCGACATCACGGACACCGCGAAAGTGGATGCGGCCGTGAAAGAGATCATGGATCATTTCGGAAGAATCGACATCCTGATCAACAACGCCGGAACCGGCGCGGTTGCCCCGGCGGAAGACATCACCGACGAGCAGTTCGCAAATGAGATGCAGATCGACCTCTTCGGGACTTTCCGCATGGCGAGAGCTGTGGCGAAAGCCGCGATGATTCCGGCCGGATACGGGCGAATCATCAACATCGCTTCCATGTACGGCCTCGTCGGAAATAAGATCGCACCGGCCTCCCCGTATCACGCGGCGAAGGGCGGCGTCGTGAACCTGACCCGCGCCCTGGCTGCGGAGTGGGGCGACAAGGGCATCACGGTCAACTCGATCTGCCCCGGCTACTTCGAGACACCGCTGACCAAGGAGACTCTCGACTCCGAATTCTTCCAGAACTATGCGAAGACCATGATCCCGATGGCGAGATACGGGCGCGAGGGCGAGCTGGACACAGCCGCGATCTTCTTCGCTTCCAGGTGCAGCTCCTACGTCAACGGCGTGATCCTTCCGGTAGACGGCGGCTACACAAGCATGTAAAAGCTCTGACAGGCTGCACAAGTATGTAAAAGCTCTGACAGGCTGCACAGGCATGTAAAAGCTCTGACAGGCTGCACAAGTATGTAAAAGCTCTGACAGGCTGCACAGGCATGTAAAAGCTTTGACAGGATGATCCCGAATGCGGTATGATCGATACAGCACGGAATATGGTGTGACGAATGTCGAGCTTTCGTGATAGAAAATCTGTTGGCAGCGAGCCTTAAAGACTGCCTGGGAGAAGCTGTATGAAAAGAGGGCTTGAGTGTTTGGCATAGAGCCCTCTTTTTTGGATATCATTTTTAAAAATGAGAAGAAAGATAAAGAACTTTGCAACGGATTTCATGGGCCATGATGCGGGGACACATTCATCAAGTATTGCATTTTTCTTCTTTATGTCTCTCATCCCTCTGCTGATCCTCCTGACGGCCCTCGTGCCGTTCTTCGGAATCGATGCGGCGGCTGTCAGCAGCTTATTCCGGGAAATTCTGCCGACAAATGCGGGCGGCTTCATAGACGGAGTGATCAAAGAGGCCTTCGACAACTCCGGGATTGCGTTTTCACTGTCTGCCGTCATGCTCCTGTGGTCCGCGTCGAGGGGCGTCACCGCACTCATCAAAGGGCTGAACGCCGTCTGTGACGAGAAGGACTCAAGGCGCCCGGCGCTGATCGCTGCCCTGTCCATAGGATATACGCTGGCGCTCATGGCGTTTATGATCCTTGTGATGCTGCTCATATTCAGCGGGAGGGTGCTGAGACTTCTGAAGAATTATTTTCCGAATATCCGTCTTCAGACGGCCACGGCGACGTACATCGAGTTCCTGCTGCTCCTTCTTGTCGGCATCCTGCTGTTTTCATTTGTCTATACCTTCCTGCCGGCAGGCAGGAGAAAATTCATGGAGCAGTTTCCGGGAGCGTTTCTTACTTCCTCCGGACTCGTGATTTTTTCGCTCGGCCTCTATGTCTATGTCAATATGTTCAACAGCTTCACCAGGATCTACGGGAGCCTCGGGACGGTCATACTGCTCCTCTTCTGGATGTACTGGACATTCTTTATCCTCCTTCTGGGGGGCTATGTCAACTCGCATCTGACGGAGATCCTGCCTGTGCGGTTTGTCACTTATCTCCGGGAGAACAAAAGGATGGGAATCATCATATGCTTCCTTTTCCTGCTTGGATTCCTGGCGTATCTGTCCAACTGCTATCTCAGCTGGAAGGTCTTAGGGGCGGACTCCTCGAAAGAGGTACAGCTGCTGCTCAAGCTTGCGACGATCATCTCCTGGCTGAGTGCGACCTGGATCTGTGCCCGGAAGATGCGGGGGTCATTTCCCATGAGATATACTTATCCGCTTGCGGTCTTTGTTTTTGTGGATCTCGTCGTCATGAGAAGGGAACTGATCAGGAACCGCCTGCTCTTTCTTCTGGCATTTACCCTGTGGAACATTCTGTTCCTTCTGGTCTGCATACAAACGATATTTGGCAACGCACAACCCGATAAGAAGGTGTCCGCATGAAAGAATTAAACCTGCCCGCAGCCGTACACAATATCACACAGGTCACTCAGTTTGTAAATGAGGAGCTGAAGCGCCTCCGCTGCCCGGATAAGGCGCGCAGGCAGATCGACATTGCCATCGACGAGCTCTTTGGCAATATCGCCCGGTATGCCTACAATCCGGAAGTGGGGAATGCCACGGTCTCGATCGAGGTGCATGATGACCCCTTGAGCGTGGAGATCACCTTCACGGACAACGGGAAAGCGTATGACCCGCTCGCAAAGGCCGATCCGGACGTATCGCTGTCTGCGGAGGAACGCGAGATCGGCGGCCTTGGGATCTATATGGTGAAGAAGAGCATGGACTCGGTGATATACGAATACAGAGACGGGAAAAACATCCTGAAGATCCGGAAGCATATGTAATTGAGGGAGAACGCATGGAAAAGATCCGGAGAGCGTGAGCGAAAACCGGAGAGCATGTGCATAATCCGGAGAGCATGTGCATAATCCGGAGAGCATGTGCATAATCCGGAGAGCGTGAGCAAAAAACGGGAAGCATGTGCAGCCCCGCGGGCGCTTTAATCAGCGCCGCGGGGCTTTATTTCTGCAACAAAGTAAAGTGCTAAAATCCGCTATGTTCATTTCAAAATGGATGTGATACAATGTGAAAGATGTTTTTCGCGTGAGGAAAACTGCACAATGCTGAATGCTTTTTACATAGACAAACTGGTGCGGGAGATGCGCACGGAAGGCTTTGACGCCGTCCTCGTCGCGCCCGGTGAGGAACTGGAGTTCCTGACCGGCTTTTCTCCGATGCTGTGCGAGAGATTTCAGGGACTCTTCATAAAGAGCGACGGGAGATGCTTCTACATCTGCAACCTGCTCTACGAAGGGGAATTCCGGAAGGCCCTGCCGGATGACGTGCCGGTCTACACCTGGTTCGACGGCGACGACATGGCGGAGAAGGTGAAGGGCTTCCTCGAAAAAGAGGGCCTTATGCACGGAGTGATCGGCGTCGGAGGGACCGCGCAGGCCTTCAGTCTCTTCCTGATCGCGGACGCCTGTCCGGTCACGTGGAGGAGCGGAAAGGCTGCGCTTGAGCGCATGCGCATGATCAAGACGCCTTCCGAGATGGAATCTCTCCGGGAATCGGCGCGGATCGCCGACCGGGTGTTTTCCGAGATCCTTGATTATATAAAGCCGGGGATGACGGAGGGCGATGCGGCTTCCTTTCTCTTAAGAAGAATGACCGAGCTTGGAGGAAAGCGCCCGGAATGCATCGCCGCGGCGGGAGCAAACGCGGCCTTTCCCCACTATATGGGCACTTCGGCGGTCATCAAAGAGCGCGACAGCCTGCTCCTCGACTTCGGCTGCACTTATCGCGGGCTCTATTCCGACATGACCCGCATGATCTATTTCGGCGAGCCTTCCGCAAGGGAGCGCACTCTCTACAATCTCGTCCGCCGCGCAAATGAGGAGGCGGAGGACCTCTGCCGGGCCGGGGCCTATATCCCGGACATCGACCGGCGGGCCCGCGAGGTACTTGATGAGATGGGACTGTCCCACACGCTCGTCAACCGCCTCGGCCACGGAATCGGGTACACCGTCCACGAGGCTCCGGATATCAAGGCCTCGAATCCGATCCATCTTGAAGAAGGCATGGCATTTTCCATAGAGCCCGGCATCTACATCCCCGGCGAGATCGGAATCCGCGTGGAGGACATCGTGCTGATCGGCACAGGCGGGGAGAGGGAAGTGCTGAACCGGTCGACAAAAGAGATGATCGTTTTATAGTCAGTTCCGCCCGGACATAAGGGGCGAAACGATAGAAACATCATAAAGGAGGAAACCTATGAACAAAAAGATGCTCAGCGTTCTCCTTGCGGGAACCATGATCCTTGGCGCATCCGGCGGTGCGGCAGTTGTTTCGGCCGACTCAAGCGACGGAATCTTCCGCTATGCGGAGACGATCGACCCGACGACTCTGGACCAAAGCAAAGCAGACTGCATCCTCGACAATGAGGTGGCTCACGTCACACAGGCAGGACTTGTCCGCAACACGGCAGGCGAGATCACTCCGGATATCGCAGAGAGCTGGGAGATCTCCGACGACGGCCTCGTCTACACCTTCCACCTCCGCGATGCCCTCTGGAGCGACGGCGAGCCCATCAAGGCCGACGACTTCGTCTACGGGCTCCAGAGACTGATGGATCCGGCCACCGGCTCCGCATACGCTTTCATCGGTGAGTATGTGAAAAACGGAGCGGCGGTCGAGGCCGGCGAGATGGCGCCGGAAGAGCTTGGCGCAGTGGCCGTCGACGACAAGACCGTCGAGATCACGCTCGAGAGGCCGACCGCCTA
>CADCPJ010000284.1 GCA_902803245.1 uncultured Lachnospiraceae bacterium
CGTTCATTGCTATGCTTGTCATGGAAACCATATTCCTCACCTTCCTTTCACATCAAGTCCATAAAACAGTCTTCGGATCGCGCTTTTCAAGCCGAGTCGATAAAACAGTATTAGGATCGCGCTTTTTAATCCGGGTCGATAAAACAGTATTAGGATCGCGCTTTTCACGCCGAGTCGATAGAACAGTCTTCTTCGGGCCGCTTCACAAGCATCCGGTCCCCAATGAAATCGACACCCTTAGCATACCGTAAAAGGCAGAGGCTTTCAATCGGATTTGCAGGATTACACTCCAGGTCCCGCCATCGTCCGAATCTGCATGATTGCGCTCCAGGTCCCGCCATCGTCCGAATCTGCATGATTGCGCTCCGGGTCCCACCATCGTCCGAATCTGCATGATTACGCTCCAGGTCCCGCCATCGTCCGGATCTGCATAAATCTCACAGGTTCATATACTCCAGGGATTATACCGACCACTTTTTCTTGACGCTCATAGGATAATCTGCTTTGATAGAAGAAGAGAAGAAAAATGATCTCCGCTTAAAGCCAAAGGATGTGCGACTATGGACCAGCAGTATTATAAAGAAATCGACCTCGTATTCCATCTGGAAAAGGCCATTGAAAATGGTGAATTCGAGGTGTATTTCCAGCCGATCATTCACACGATCTCAGGGTCGCTCTGCGGCTTTGAGGCTCTGGTGCGCTGGCATCATCCCTCCCTCGGGTTTCTGCTGCCGGGACAGTTCCTTCCGTCGCTTGAGGAAACGCGCCAGATCTATCACCTCGATATCCACATCGTGGAAAAGGTGTGCAAATGGTATCAGGAGCAGGTCAAAGCCGAAAAGCCCGTTGTCCCGGTCTCCGTAAACCTCTCGCGCAGCGACTTTGAATGTGCGGATATGTTCCGGGTGATTGAGTCCTATACCGGCCTCTACGGTGTCCCTCATGACATGTTCAGCATTGAGATCACTGAAAGTGCAATCAGCGGAAACGGCAGGCTGATGGCGGCCACCATAGACCGCTTTCGCCAGGCCGGTTTCCAGGTGTGGATGGACGACTTCGGGAGCGGCTACTCCTCCCTCAATACCCTCAAAGAATACGCATTTGACGAGCTCAAGATCGACATGTGCTTTCTCTCCGACATGAATCAGCGCTCGAAGAGCATCATCCGCTCCATGATCTCCATGGCAAAAGACATTGACATGATTACGCTTGTGGAGGGAGTGGAGACCAGGGAACAGGTAGAATTCCTGAAGTCGATCGGCTGCGACCGGATGCAGGGATATTACTTCTCCAGGCCCCTTCCATATGACGAGGTGGTGAGGCTGCTGTCCGAAAAGGGCATCTCCTTTGAGACAAGGGAGGACCGGCGCTATTATCACAAGATCAACCGCATCAACCTGCTCAGTCCCTCTCCATTTACCTTCATAGACGGGAAGCTGGAGCGCCACGGGAACGGCATCCCGCTCGCCATCCTTGAGCAGCGGGAGGATGAATATGTCTTCATATACCAGGATACGGAGTTCCGGAACACCCTCCACTCCCTCGGTGCCATCACGGCAATGGACGCCATTCAGAAGCTGGTACATTTCGGCGTCATGACCAGGGAAGAGATCGATTTCTTCCTGAAACAGACAGCGGAGACCGGCGAGCAGGAGATCAATTTCAAGTTCAACGGAGATCTCTGCAGTGCGCACGCCATGCTGCTTTCCTCCAAGCACGGAAGAAAAGCCATGCTTCTGTCCGTCAACAATATCACTCAGCGCATGAACATCAACCACGAGCAGCTGATCGACCAAAGCCTTATGAACATATACTCGATGTATCTGCGCGTATCGATCCTCCGCCCGGAGAAGGATGAGCTGGTCACCGTCTTCTCCCAGGACCACCACGATATCCCGACGGATACAGTGCTGGGGCTGCGGAATCTGACGGAGCATTATGCGGAAATCGGTGTTTTCAAGGAAGACCGGTCCAAGTACCTGGATTTCCTCAACGGCGGTATAGAGCAGCGGATCCAGGACAGCGAGCGGGGTTTCATCAACACGAAGATCAGGACGCAGGATGCGGACGGATCTTACACGAAGAAGATGTATCTGGCCGTCAACAGCGGCAACCACGAGGTCATATTGCTCGTGAGATATGCAAACCTGTAAAAACATTTTCCCGCCCTCAAAATCAGGGATGCCGACTGCAAAGATATAAGGCGCCGCTCTCATCACAGTAAAAAGCGGAAATAAGACGACCACCGCGAAGGTGGTCGTCTTCGATTAACGGTCGTTTTCACAGTTTGATCAGGTGTACTCTCTCGTTCCGAGGCCGATTTACAGTTTGATCAGGTCATACTCCCTCGTTCCGAGGCCGATCTTCTCGCCGTGCTCGAGAGTCTCTTTCCAGTGGACGTTCGGATTGCTGTCCTTAAAGTGATCGTGGTGGCAGTGCCAGTTCTCCTTGGCAAGGTTGTCGCCCAGCTGGCTGTTTCGGATGGGAGTCTCCTTCAGGCAGAGATCGGCGCAGGCCTGGTCGAGAGCCACCGGGTCAAACGAAGCGAGCATGCCGATGTTCGGCAGGATGGGTGCGTCATTTTCCCCGTGGCAGTCACAGTTCGGCGACACATCCATGATCAGGCTGATATGGAAGGAAGGCCTGTCATGGCACAAAGCAGCCGTGTACTCCGCCATCTTGCAGCAGAGCATCTCCGTTGCGATGCCGTTGCTGTTGCTGATTGCGTCAAATGCGCACGCCCCGATGCACCTTCCGCAGCCTTTGCACAGATCCTCGTTGATATATGCCTTTTTCTCTTTATAGAAAATGGCGTCGCTCCCGCACTCCTTTGCACAGCGCTTGCAGCCGCGGCAGAGCTCTTCGTCCACATGCGGCTTTCCGTTGTTGTGCTGGATCATCTTGCCGGCGCGGCTTCCTCCGCCCATGCCGATGTTCTTGATCGCTCCGCCGAATCCCGCCATCTCATGTCCCTTAAAATGGTTCAGCGAGATCAGGACATCCGCATCCGCCAGAGCCCGCCCGACAAGTGCGGTCTTACAGTACTCTCCGTTCGGGACAGGCAGCTCTATGTCGTCCGTTCCGCGAAGGCCGTCCGCTATGATGATATAGCATCCCGTGGTGACACTGTTGAAGCCGTTCATTTCCGCGTTCATGAGGTGGTCGATGGCATTTCGCCTGTAGCCGACATAGAGCGTGTTGCAGTCCGTTAAGAACGGCTTCCCTCCGAGCTTTTTAACAAGATCCGCCACGACCTTCACGTAATTCGGTCTCAAGTAGGCGTAGTTCCCATACTCGCCAAAGTGCATTTTGATCGCGACAAACTTCCCCTCAAAATCAATATCCTTGATTCCCGCTTTCAGCAGAAGCTTCCGCAGTTTTGCACCCTGGCTGACGCCAAGATCCGTGCGAAAATCCGTAAAATAAACTTTTGAATGACTCATACAACTCTCCTTCCTGTAAAACTTGATATGATGCATTCCTTTCTTCACAGCGAAACAGATGATGAGAATCCC
>CADCPJ010000285.1 GCA_902803245.1 uncultured Lachnospiraceae bacterium
CCGGTCGGTGCCGTAAAGCTCCAGGTCCTTGCTTGTGGCCTCCGGCACTCCGTCGGTATAGACGAAGAGCGTGGAGCCGGGCGGGAGCGTGAGGGAATACTCCTTGTAGCGGACGCCTTGCATGCCGCCGACTACGAATCCGTGTTTACCGGGAAGAAGCTCAAAATCCTCTCCCGCGCGGCAGATCGCCGGATACTCGTGGCCGGCGTTGGCTGCAGTCAGAAGACCGCTCTTTAAGTCAAGAATGCCAAACCAGACGGTGACGAACATCTCGACTTTGTTCGAGGCACACAGCTTCGCGTTGGCGCGCTCTAAAACGGCGGAGGGCGACAGCCCGAGGGCGGAGAGCTCATTAATCATGATCATCGAGGACATCATGACGAGAGCCGCCGGAATCCCCTTTCCGGATACATCCGCGATCACAAGCCCAAGATGGTCCTCGTCGATCAGGAAGAAGTCGTAGAAATCGCCGCCGACTTCCCTCGCGGGCTTCATGGAGGCGTAGATCTTAAAGTCATTGCGGTCTGTGAATAATTTGGCAGGATCCGGCAGCATGCTGGTCTGAATCTTCGTGCCGACGTCCAGATCGGCTTGGATCCTCTCCTGCTTCGCGGCGGCATCTGCGAGATCCACCTCATAGATGCCGATGTCTCTCTCCATTGCGGCCATTACTGTACTCAGCTCTGCGAGCTCGTCTCTCGTGTGAATGTCCAGCTTGCCGAATACGGGCTCTGTGTCCGGCCCCATCCCGGTCTTATTGGCTGTGTAGGTCTCCGCAGCCGCAGAGATCTTCATTATGGGAATCGTCAGCCTCCTTCTTAAAATGACGTTCGAAAGGAGCACGATGATGAGGATGATGATACCGAGAATAACGAAGTAGACGATGAGGAATCCGACCGTGGCGACGGTGATCAGCGCCTCGGGGATGAGAATAATTGCTGTGCCGGTCACTTCTTTTGTGTTGTCGTTCAGAATCTCATTTGCCAGGGCGAGGGATCTGCTGGAGTGCAGACTGTCGTTTTTCTTCCACTCGGGGGAATCCTTCGGGCTGACGATGCTGTGGTATTCCTCTGCCGACATGGAGACCCACCCGCCGAGCGCACCGGTGAAGGCGGAAACGTCCCGGAATTCCCCTTCCGGATCCTTCTCGCTGAACGCATCCAGATTGAAAAGGCACACAAGGGCAGAGGTCTCTTCATCGTAAACGGCCAGTACGTAATTATTGAGTATGGATGGGTCCATGCTCGCGATGCAGATGCCGGCGTAGTTGAGAAAGAATTCGTCTGCTGTGAACTTGGAGAAGTATTCCTGGTACTTAAGGGATGAGGGATCGGCTCTCACTTCATCGGGAATGGAGTGGTAGACCTCGAGGACAGAATCTTTGTAGGCCTCGAAATCCCCGGCGATGTCACACCACGACACGGCGTTTACGATCTGGGATTCACCGTAGATTCCCAGCAGTGCGAAAGACTGGGAACTCATAAATAACCAGTTGAGGAATGTGGACACAATGAATATGATGAGCGCCACAAAGACAATGATGCGGCTGATGCGTCGCGCCAGGTATTTCCTTCTTTTCTTTTTTTCCTTCTTTACGGTTTGGTTTTCTGCCATGTCTGCTCTCTATCCGTCCTCATGAGGGAAATGGTTATTTCTTCTGCTTTTTTACAGGCAGTGACTTGTGATTCGCTTTTCCGGCGCTCTCGCCCGGGAGAATTTTCCCGCCTGCCGTCTTCCCGTCTGCCGTCTTCCCCTCTGCCGTCTTCCCGTCTGCGAGATTCCCGTCTGCAGGTTTCACGCCAGCAGCCGTCTTCCCCTCTGTCGTCTTCCCGTCTGCAAGCTTCAGATCTGCCAGATCGATGGTCATCATGTCCATCTGGCTTGGGTGATCCATCAGGGCGACGCGGCCGGCCTGATTGGTTATGATCTCCTCGAACAGGTTGCGGACTTCCCGGGCGTTGGCGAAATTCTCGGTCTTTTCCAGCTTTCTCGCGACGATGATCTCCCGGACATGCTTTTTTACGTCCTCTCCGAGAATGTAGTCGTATTTCCGGCAGTTCATCTCGAAGATCGCCATGAGCTCGTCGACGGAGTAATCCGGGAACTCGATGTATTTATTGAAGCGGGACTTCAGCCCGGGATTGCTGTTAATGAACTTTTCCATCGGCTGTGTGTATCCGGCCACGATCACGACGAGGTCGTCCCTGTGGTCCTCCATCGCCTTTAAGAGGGTGTCGATCGCCTCCTGGCCGAAGGCATCGTCCTTCTGGGCGAGGGCATAGGCCTCGTCGATGAAGAGCACTCCGCCGAGCGCTTTGTCTATCTGCTCCTGCGTCTTTAAGGCTGTCTGCCCGACGAACCCTGCGACGAGACCCGAGCGGTCCACTTCGACGAGCTGGCCTTTGGAGAGGACGCCGATCTTTTTGTAGAGCTTCGCGAGGATTCTTGCGACCGTCGTCTTTCCGGTGCCGGGATTGCCGGTGAAGACGAGATGCAGCGAGACCGGGACCGATTTCAGTCCTTCGTCCGACCGCATCTTCTGGATGCGCACGAAGTCGGTGAGTTCCCGGACGTCGTGCTTGATCGAGTCGAGGCCGATCAGCTTGTCCAGGGCTTCAAGGGGATCCTCTTCCTCCCCGGCGGCGCGCTTATCTTCTTCGGACGCAGCAGCTTTCTCAGCCCCCTGGCTTTCCGACGGAGACTGACCGCTTTCTTTTGATTTTCTGTCTTCCGCAGGAAAATGGCCGCTTTCCTGAGGCTTTGTCTCTTTCACCGGAGAATGTGCGCTTCCGGCCGGATCTGCATCTTTCGCCGGAGAATGTGCACTTCCGGCCGGACCTGTCTCTTTCACCGGAGAAGGCAGGCTTCCGGCCGGAAGTGTCTCTTTCAACGCGGAATGTGCATTTCCGGCCGGATCTGTCTCTTTTGGCCGGGCCGGATCCGCCCCGGATCCATGGGCGGGAGAGGCGGTGAAGAGGTCGTCGTACAGGCCGTCCATAAAGTCATTTTTCAGAATTCCGAGATTCTTAAGCCGCTCCAGCTCCTCATCGATGTCCGGCATCTTTCCGCTTTCGTCCCTGGCCATAAGGCAGTTTCCTCCTAACTGAAAGGCTTCAAGTAATTACAGTCATATTCTATCACCAGTGGCGGCAATCGGACAACCGTATATGTGGTGTGGATTGCTCTTTAATAATTCCACAATTTGTGGTATGCTATGCTTTGTACCGGCTCTCACAGCCGCTTATGAACTCCATTTTCCTGTGACGGAGTTCGCCGGCGCTTCCGATATGGGCACCTGCTTTTTACAGGCTGCCGGAGGTGAAGCAGTTTAAGAAGTGCGGACAGTAACAGGAAGGGACATCTTTTGTATGCTTGTTATAGCTGTTTTGCTTGTATCAGGAGGTAAGCTTTCATGAGAAAAGTGGTGCTGCGGGCATGGCTGCTCGCATCATTGTGCATAATGTTCGGCATTTTATTCGCAGCCCCGGCAGCTGCGGACGAGGAGAAGGACTGGGAGGAGGCAGGCTATGCACAGATCACAGTGAACACTGCGCTCCGCTCTCAAAAGAATACGAAGACACTCAGCTCCATAGTAAAGATTGCCAAGAAAGGGCAGATCGTAGAAATCACGGATGACGCCGGGGGCGGATGGTACAAGGTTTCCATCGGCTCGAAGTCGGGATATCTGCACAGTGATTTCTTTACCGATGAGGACGACGAGGATCTCACGGACAACATCGTGACAAGGGTCACCGCAGTGGATCTCACGCTCAGGTCATCCCCGAAAGTGACATCCGAGAACTCCGAGGGCGTGCTCCGCGCGGGCACGACAGTGACGATACTCGGGGAGAGATCGGACAACTGGGTGCGCGTTGCCTATACTGTCGATGACGAGTACGAAGACGCCTACATCCGAAACGGGTTCTTCACGACAGACCCGAAGACGGGGAAGGGTTACAGCTGGAGAACAGCGGTACAGAACCTGTTCATCCGCTCGTCTGCTTCCGCCTCTTCGACCAATGTGGTCGGAACTCTGAAGAAGGGCAAGAAGGTCAAAGTGATCGGCGTCAGCGGAAACTGGTACAAGGTCCGCTATAAGGGCTCTGTCCGCTATGTAAAGGAAGGCTATTTTTCCAACGAGGCCAACACCGATTATGTCCAGGAGACCGTCGCGAGCCGGATCAATTTCCGGAGCTCCGCGAAGATCAAGCAGGACAACGTCATCAAAGTCTTAAATCCGGGGACCGCGGTGAAGGTTCTGAAATCCGTATCGAAGACCTGGTACAAGGTAAAGGCGGGATCGACCACAGGTTATCTTCTGGCGGGCTATTTCGTATCGGATGTCGAGGAGGACGACCCGGATTCCGGCTCTTCGACCGTGATCCGGATGACCACGTCGGCTCTCCGCATGAGGACGGGAAGAGGAACGGACTACGATGTGATCACCGTGATTCCGAAGGGAAGCATCGTGACGCTCAGCATACAGTACGGAAGCTGGTATAAGGTCAGGTACACGGATGATGACGGCAACGAGTATGCCGGCTGGGTGGACGGGACCTATCTGACAGAGACTTGAAGACCTGCACATGGAGAAGCGGCACACTACATTTTAGAAGAGGAGGTTCATGGACATGAAGAATCGAAAGAGCAGAATGTATCTCATCGCACTTGTCTTCGGAGTGATCATGATGTGTCTCGGAGCACAGAGCGTATCCGCGAGCGTGACGATGAAAACGACAAAGGCGGCATACTTAAGGACCGGACCCAGCTCGGGCACAGCGAAGATCGTGAAGGTTCCGAAGGGCGTAAAAGTGACTGCCGGCGTCTCCGACGGAAAGTACACGAAGGTGATCTACCGGGGAACGAAAGCTTACGGCGGCTGGTTCCCGTCGAAATATCTGAAAGGCAGCGGCTCCTCCGGCTCGTCCTCGTCCACGACGACCAAGACCACGGCGACGGCGATCTGGCTCCGCACAGGCCCCGGCACGAACTATGCCCGGATCCGCGCGATCGAGGGAGGAGAGAAGGTGACGGTCCTGTCGCTGAACGGAACCTGGTACAGGGTGACCTATCAGGGGACAACCGGCTACCTCAAACAGGGCTATTTCACGGACGAGACGATGATCCGGGAAGTGGCGACAGCCGTTTACCTGCGCACCGGACCGACGAAGTCCGCCTCCGCGATCCTGGTCATCCCCACTCTCGGCAAAGTTTCGATTCTGGGAAGATCAGGAAACTGGTACCGCGTGAACTACAACGGGAGAGTCGGCTATATCTACAGCGGAGCCTTTACGACCGACAACCAGAGCAGCGGCTCCTCCACGAGGATCGTCAACACGGAGATCTATCTGCGGAGCAGCACGGACATCTCCAGCACGAGCAATGTGATCGCGATCCTTCAGAAGGGAGAGGAAGTGACGGTTCTGTCCCAGCCCTCCTCGAGGTGGTACATCGTGAGATACGGCTCTAAGACGGGCTACCTGAGATCGGGATATTTCATGTAATGTGATGTTCATGTAATGTGATGCAAAAAGAACAAAAACGTGACATTGGGGACTGTCCCCAATGTCACGTTTTTTCAGAGTCCGAGGATTTCGGCCGCGTTGCCGCCGAGGATGGCGTCCTTCTCGCTGCCTTTGAGCGGCAGGGAGCGAAGGAAGCGGAGTTCCTCGCTCTGGCTGCTCCAGGGGCTGTCCGAGCCGAAGAGAATGCGCCGGTACCCGTAAGCGCGGATGATGCGGAGAAATGCCTCCTCGTCCATGAGGGCGGTCTCCTCTTCTCTCCAGTAGCCGTCGTCAAGCGGGTGGAAGCGCCCCAGGGAGAAGGCCGTGTCGAGAAGGACCGGACCCGCCTCGATCAGCTCGGGAGCAAGCCTCAGCACGTCGTCCCACTGCCCCCAGCCTCCCATATGGGCGAGGATGAAGCGGAAAGAGCGGGGAAATGATCCATAGAGCTGCATTTCTTTCAGTGCCCTGAGAGCCATGTCCGGTGAGCAGCGGTCGACGCCGGGAAAGCCGATGTCGTACCCGGCGTGCAGGATCACGATGAGCCCGAGCTCGGCGCAGCGGTCATAGATGCGGAGATACCGGATGTCATCGAGATCCGCCCCCTGGTAGACCGGATGGAGCTTGACTCCGATGAGGCCGCCCGCCTTCACGCGGGCCAGTTCGCTGTGCCAGTCCGGAAAGTCAGGGTGCATCGCGGCAAAAGCGATGAGACCCTTCTCTTCCCGCTCCCGGGCCCTCCGCATGGCCGAGTCGTTGATGGTTGTGACCTGGCCGGGGGAGGTGGCGACGGAGAGCACCACGGACCGGTCGACTCCCGCTTCCGCCATGGAAGCACATAGACCGCTGTCCGTGCCGTCCGTAAAAGGTATCGTGTGAGAGGTATAAGAGAGCGAGCCTATGGCCCGCTCCGCTATTAAGTCAGGAAATGTATGCGTATGAATGTCGATGATCATGCTTCTTCTCCGTCGGAGAGAGCCTCGCTCTGGGGAACGAGGACCTTCTTGCTGTAGCTTGAAAATGCGTCTTCCACGAGCTCTTTGTCCGGCTTCTTCGTGAAGAGCGAGACCACGGGAACGATGATGAGGCCCGCGATCATGCAGAAGGCACCGGCGTTGATCGGGGACTGCAGGAGCTTCGGAAAGCTGCTTCTTGCAAAGATATTTGCGATCATGACGACTGCCGAGAAGATGAAGCTGCACCAGCATGCGGCGGCTGAAGTGCCCTTCCAGTAGAGGCCGTAGAGGAACGGGGCGAGGAATGCTCCCGCGAGCGCTCCCCAGGAGATGCCCATGAGCTGGGCGATGAAGGTCACATTTGTCTTGTACTGGATGATCGCGATCACCACGGAAATGGCGATGAAGACGACGAGGAGGACCCTCATGACAAGGACCTGCTTCTTCTCGTCCATCTTCTTCACGATGTTCCCTTTGATGAGGTCGAGGGTGAGCGTGGAGCTGGAAGTAAGGACGAGCGAGGACAGCGTGGACATCGAGGCCGACAGCACGAGAATCACCACGATCGCGATGAGGATATCCGGAAGACCGGACAGCATGGTCGGGACGATGGAGTCGAAGCCGCCCTCCGCGACCTGCTCGCCTGTCGCGAAGATCCTGCCGAATCCGCCGAGGAAGTAGCAGCCGCCCGCGACGATCACGGCGAAGAACGTGGAGACCACGGTTCCCGTACTGATGGACTTCTCGCTCTTTATGGCGTAGAACTTCTGCACCATCTGGGGGAGTCCCCAGGTTCCGAGCGAAGTCAGAAGCACGACGCCGAGGAGGTTGAGCGGATCGGGCCCGAAGAAGGATGCGAAGATGCCGGGGGTCTCCGAGACCGCGGGATCGGAGACGTTGGACATGGCCGTGTAGGCAGCCATGAAACCGCCCTTGCTGTTAAGGACCGCGAGAATGACCGCGACGATGCCGACCAGCATGACGCAGCCCTGGATGAAGTCGTTGATCGCCGTTGCCATATAGCCGCCCGCGATGACGTAGATGCCGGTGAGGACGGCCATCACGATGACGCAGACCGAGTAGTCGACGCTGAAGGCCATGCCGAAGAGGCGGGAGAGGCCGTTGTAGAGCGAAGCGGTGTACGGTACGAGGAAGACGAAGGTGATGACGGAGGCCGCGATCTTTAAGGCGGGGCTGTTAAACCTCTTGCCGAAGAAGTCGGGCATCGTGGCGGAGTCGAGGTGCTGGGTCATGATCCTCGTTCTGCGCCCGAGAACCACCCACGCGAGGAGGGAGCCGAGGAACGCGTTGCCAAGTCCCGCCCAGGTGGCCGCGATGCCGTATTTCCAGCCGAACTGTCCCGCATAGCCGACTAAGATAACCGCCGAGAAATAGGACGTGCCGTAGGCAAATGCCGTGAGCCAAGGGCCGACGCTCCTCCCGCCGAGAACGAACCCGTTCACGTCGGTGGAATTCCGCCTGCAGTAGAGGCCGATTCCTATGAAAATGGTGAAGAAAACTATCAGCAGGATTACTTTGATTGCCATGACCTTTTGCTCCTTTTTATTATTCTTTTACTGGTTATACCAGTTAACCCTGGTAATTGCAGAAGGCATTTTTTGTGAGAGCTGTTCGCTTCAGCATGCCGCTTTTCTGCATCAATCTGTAACAGTTTAACGCGGGAAAGCAACAAAGTCAACCCGAAATCCGCTCGGTCATACAAAATCAGCATAATCAGGCGCGACCGGCAGTAATCAGACGAAATCGGTGGAGAAGCCGGTGAATCGGACAGAATAGAACCGGGATGCGGATTGACAGGGCATCCCGGTTCTTTAATTGACGGTAACTATTCAGCACCCCCAGCATTCGGGACGCTTTGCGTCCCTCATTGTGGGCGTTCAGAGACGCTCTGCGTCTTGTCCGCCCCG
>CADCPJ010000286.1 GCA_902803245.1 uncultured Lachnospiraceae bacterium
CGGGGCGGACAAGACGCAGAGCGTCTCTGAACGCCCACAATGAGGGACGCAAAGCGTCCCGAATGCTGGGGGTGCTGAATAGTTACATGTTTTGTTTACTTCACCGAAGGCGTCCCTTGCGGAGACAATTTCGTTAACGACCATAACGGCTGTAAATAATATGGAAAAAGAAGACTTCATTATTAAACGATATGAGATCCGGCATGCCTCCCATGCCGCCCGGAAGATCCGGATCCTCCACATCGCGGATCTTCACGGGGAAAACCACGGGGAGAAGAATGCTGTCCTCATACAAAAAGCTGCCGGCCTTCATCCGGACCTGATCCTCTGCGCGGGAGACATGATTGTGGGAAGGCCGGGGACGAATTTCGACGACGTCCTCTACGTCTATGAGAAACTCATGGAGATTGCCCCCGTCTATGCGGCAAACGGCAACCACGAGAGCAAGATCCGCCGCTACCGGTACACCTACAGAAGATATGTGAGCGAACTAAGGAAAAGGCGCGTCATACTCGTAAACAACCGCACGGAGAGCCTTGTGCAAAAAGACCGGGAGATCCTCATCACCGGGATTGAAATACCTCTGTCAAAGTATAAAAAAATGCGTATTCCCTCTCTGACGGACGGGGAAGTGGAGAGGATGATCGGGACATGTCCGAAAAAGAACGCATATCACATCCTCCTGGCGCACAATCCGCAGTTCGCGGACGCGTATTTCCGGTGGGGAGCGGATCTCATAGTGTCGGGACATTTTCACGGGGGAATGGTGAGAATGAAAGACAGGGCCGCGATGAGCCCGTACGGATTCCCGCTGCCAAAATACGGGTACGGGAGGTATGAAAGAGGATCTCAGAACCTCATCGTGTCCGCCGGACTCGGGGATCACGCCATACCTGTACGGGTCAACAACCCGATGGAGCTCGTGTGCATCGACGTGAGTCTTTAAAGCGGCTCGACATATATACCGGTTAATCTCAAGTAATTGCAGGAGGCGGTTGCCTGGGTTAACTGCATATAGGCAAAACGAAATATTCTGTGTAAGAAAGACAATTTCGCTGACGCCTGTAAGTACCTACGAAAAGGAGCAGCAGCTTTGCTGGAAGTGGAACTCAAGGCTTATGACGGCCCACTGGACCTTCTGCTTGGCCTGATAGAAAAAAACAAGATCAACATCTTCGACATCCCGATCGTTGAGATCACGGACCAGTATCTCGCCTACGTGCATAAGATGCAGGAAGAGAATCTGGACGTCATGTCGGAGTTTATGGTGATGGCGGCGGAACTCATCGCGATAAAATGCAGAATGCTTCTGCCCGTGGAGGAATCCTCCGACGAGGAGGAGGGAGATCCTCTGGAAGAACTGGTGAGGCGCCTCCTGGAATACAAGACGTACAAATATATGTCCTACGAGCTTAGGGACCTCATGGGGGAGGCCGCCGGGCATGTCTATAAAGGGGACACCGTTCCCGACGAAGTGAAGAAGTACCGCCCCGAGATTGACCCGAAGGAAGTGATCGGCGATCTGACGCTTGACCAGCTTCACAAGGTCTTTGACATGATACTGAGGCGCCAGACGGACCGGATCGACCCGGTGCGGAGCCGGTTCGGCACCATTGAAAGGGAAGAGGTCTCCCTGCCGGACAAGCTGGAGCAGGTGGCGGTGTACGCCGGAAAGCACAGGAAATTCTCCTTCCGGGATCTTCTTGAGAGGCAGAGCTCGAGGACGCAGGTTGTCGTGACGTTCCTTGCGATTCTTGAGCTGATCAGCTACGGATATATCCGGGTGTCACAGAAGACGCTTAAGGAGGATATTGAGATCGAGCAGGTCGCGGAGGTCACGCTCGATAAGGTGAGGGAGAGATTCGGGCAGTCGGATGCTTTGACCGGCGAATCCTCTTCCGGGGAATGAGAGGGATAAAGAAGTATGAGCGAAGACATGATAAGAGACAGCGAAGAGGAGATGAGCGGGATGCCCGGTGAAGACAATTCACCTTCTCTTGAAGAAGGCGGCCCGGACCGGGCGGCATTTCCCGAAAATGGCGATCCGGCGTCGGAAGGGGAGGCCGCAGGGAGAAGCGCCTGCGAGATCGAGGCCGCAGTCGAGGCCATACTCTTCGCGACGGGCAGGGCCGTCCCTTCGGAGGACCTGGCCAGGGCACTTGGCATGGAACGGGACGAAGTGCATGCGGCAGTTGCCGCCATGGCCGAAAGATGGAACGGCGAAGTGCGCGGAACGATGATCGTGGAGCTCGACGGGGCCTGGCAGATGTGCACCAGGAAGGCCTATTATCCCGAGCTGATCACGCTTGAACTTGTCCCGAGAAAAGTGCGCCTGACGGACGTGGTGCTGGAGACCCTCTCTGTCATCGCCTACAAGCAGCCGGTGACAAAGGCGGAGATCGAGCGGATCCGCGGGGTGAACAGCGACCACGCCGTGAACAAGCTGATCGAATACCATCTTGTGACGGAGCTCGGAAGAGCAAAGCAGCCCGGACGCCCGATCCTCTTCGGGACGACGCAGGAATTCCTGAGGGTGTTCGGAATCTCTTCGAGGGACAATCTCCCCGAGATCAGCCCTGTGCAGGC
>CADCPJ010000287.1 GCA_902803245.1 uncultured Lachnospiraceae bacterium
CAGGCGCACCCTGTTGCAGGAGGCGCAGAATTCATGGCTGATGGCGCTGATGAACCCGACGGACCCCGCAAAACCGGGATATCTGACATAGCGGGCCGGGCCATATCCATGCACACCCGCGTCCTTAAGCGGCTTGCCGAAAGCTTCTTCGAGCTTCTTCTCCACCTCGTCCTCAGGGATCCCGGGAACCTTGTCCCCGCACCCGATCGGCATGAGCTCAATAAAGCGGACACTTAAAGGGTACGTGCGGGCAAGCCCGGCAATCCCGGCGAGCTCCTCATCGTTCACTCCCTTGATCGGAACCGCGTTTACCTTGACGATAAGTCCCTCATCGAGCGCCTGCCGCATCGCACAAAGAACCGCGCCGATGTCTCCGCCCCTCGTGAGTCTAAAGTAGACGTCGGGATCGAGCGCGTCGATGCTGATATTGACAGAGGTGATGCCGGCGAGCTTCGCCTCATGGACGCGGTCCTTCAGCAGGATGCCGTTCGTGGTCATGGAGAGGCTCTTCGTCCCGGGCAGCTCATGGAGGCGCTTTGCCAGATGAAGGCACCCCTTACGCGCCAGCGGCTCCCCTCCCGTGAGCCTCACATGCTCTATTTTCAGTCCGTTCATGATCCGGACAAGGCGCACAATCTCCTCATAGCTTAAGATCTGCGCGTGCTCCGCCGCGCAGATGCCGCTCTCCGGCATGCAGTAGATGCAGCGCAGATTGCACCGGTCCGTTATGGATATGCGCAGGTAATCGATGATCCGTCCGCTTCCGTCAATCATAATCCTCTTATTGCTCCAAACTCTTTTCTCTCCTTTTCCCGGCCGGGGAAGCGCCCCGCCCTCAAAAAGGAATAAATATTCACCTCGCGCCGCCTCCCGCGATGGCACGGTATTCCTCAGGCGTATTGATATTGACAAGCGATGCGGCATGAAAGCCGCTGCCGCTGATATCGATGCATCTGGTCCTTGCACCCTGGATGAGGTCCGTCATGCGGTGCCTCCCCTCTTCGACCATTTTCTCAGCTGCGGGCAGTACAGCCTTGCTGTATATCCCGCACAGAGGATGAACCCTCGCCTCGTCGCGAAAGACCAGGATATCATATTCCGGAGAAATGAATCCCGCAAGGTACCTCACCATCCCGGCGCGCACGCAGGGCATGTCAACCGCGCATATGAACACGTGGTCATATGCAGCATACATCAGAGACCGCCGGATTCCCTCGATCGGGCCGAATCCCTGATGGACATCCCTCACCACCGGGACACCGCACGCGGAGTAGTCATTTTCAAGAGTCGAGGATATGAATACTTCCCTGCAGACAGACAGCTCTTTCGCGAGGCGCCCGATGAAGGACTGCCCGTCCACCTCAAGCAGGGCCTTGTCGCGCCCCATGCGGGTGGACAGTCCGACCAGGATTGCCGCGGACAGGTTCAGTTTTGTCTCCTTTACGCACTTCGTCTTATCCTGCATGGCAGGTCCCCTTATCGGCATAAAAATGCCCCGTAAAAATGATCAGGACAGCGGTTTTGTTTCCATGCGCCAAAAAAGAGCATCACAAGGCGCTTAAGGCAAGAGGCGCTCTTTACGGTGACATTGACATAATGCAGCAGCTTATGATATGACATCATAAGATAAAAGATGAATCAGGTCAAGAAGCGCAAAGAAAGGATGGCAGGAGCAGGTGATATGAATGATGAAGCCATGAATTACGAACTGCTAAGAGACATGCTTCTTGAGCGGGTCTCGCCGCTTGAAACGGAGTCCGTCCCGCTCCCTCTCTGCACAGGGCGCGTGCTGGCGCAGCCTCTTGTCGCTCTTAATAATGTGCCGTCCTTCGACCGCTCGCCATACGACGGATACGCTCTCCGGGCGTCGGATACGGAAGGGATTGACCGCACGCGTCCCGTGACGCTTAAGATCCTGGAGGAGGTTCCGGCCGGACAGGTCGGCCGCTTCGCCGTGACGGAAGGCACGGCCGTCAAAGTCCTCACGGGCGCACCGCTGCCCGCAGGCGCGGATGCCATTGTTCCTTTTGAGGTCACGAGCTTCACCGATGAGACCGTGACGCTCTTTTATGAGGTGTCTCCGGGAAGCAATGTGGTGAGGGCCGGTGAAGACGTGAAGGCGGGCAGCGTGCTTGCGGAGGCGGGGGAGGTCATAGACAGCGGTCTTCTCTCCGCGCTGGCTGCGCAGAATGTATCCCGGCCCGAGGTCTTCCGCGTGCCCCGCATCGGCATCATCTCCACGGGCTCGGAGCTGGTCGAGCCCGGAAGTCCTGCAGGGCCAGGAAAAATCTGCAACACCAACCGATACCTCTTAACAGCGGCACTTGTCCGAGACGGAGCGGAGGCGGAATATTTAGGGAGCGCAGCGGACGACGTCGAAGAGATCGCCTCACTTCTTCGCGGCGGCCTGTCCCGGTGCGACGCGCTCATCCTCACCGGAGGCGTGTCCGTGGGCGATTACGATCTCACGCCGTCCGCCATGGCAGAGTGCGGCGTCGAGATACTGTTTAAGGGCGCAGCCCTTAAGCCGGGCATGGCGTGCTGCTATGGGCTGTCGGGGGAAAAACCCGTCATGGCGCTGTCCGGCAATCCGGCGAGTGCCATAACGAATTACTGCGCGATCGCGCAGCCGGCGGTAAAGAAGCTGCGCGGGCTCGCGAATTATATGCCGAAGACAATTGAGATGGCGATTGACAGCGAGTTTGCAAAAAGCAGCCACGGCACGAGGCTCCTTCGAGGAAAGCTGGACATCGTCGAAGGAAGGGCTGTGCTGCACCTGCCAAAGAAGCAGGGAAATGTCGCGGTCAGCAGCATGATCGGCTGCGACGCCATGGCAGTCGTGCCCGCCGGATCCGGTCCGCTTGCTGCCGGAACGGTGCTGAAAGGATTCCTCATTTGAGCGGGAGATGCGTCATGAAGCGCGTGGTCGGGTTTGCCGCGTGGTCCGGCACGGGAAAGACGACGCTCATGACGGAAATCATCCGGATCTTAAAGGCCCGGGGACTCAAAATCGCGGTGGTAAAACATGATGTGCACGGCATCGACGCATGCGAAGAAGGCAAGGACTCCGGGCGCTTCCATAAGGCCGGTGCAGACCGCGTCGCACTGATCGGCCCCGATCCCTTCTCCGCTCCCGAAGACGCTCTGAAGGAGGCGCTCGAAGACATGGGCGATGCGGATATCATACTGGTGGAAGGCTTCAAGCACGCTCAGATCCCTCGGATAGGCCTTTGCCGCATGGCAGCGGACAGGCCGCTTGTCGAAAGTCCGAAGACCTACATCGCCGTCGTCACGGATGTCCCCCTTCGGACTTCTGTCCCGCAGTTCGGCTGGGATGAACACTTGAAACTGGCAGATTTTATAAGAGAGCAGACAGCGGGACGCTGATCTGCTCTCTTCCTGTTTCATACTGTCATATTTCGCTGCCTTCTTCCGGTCAGAACTTGCCGGCCTTGGCAGCTTCCTCAACCGCCACCGCGACGCTTACGGTCGCGCCGACCATCGGGTTGTTGCCCATGCCGATGAGTCCCATCATCTCGACGTGTGCCGGAACCGAGGAGGAGCCGGCGAACTGAGCGGAGCTGTGCATGCGTCCCATGGTATCCGTCATTCCGTAAGAAGCCGGGCCCGCGGCCATGTTGTCCGGGTGAAGCGTTCTGCCCGTGCCGCCGCCGGAAGCAACCGAGAAGTACTTCTTGCCTGCCTCGATGCGCTCCTTCTTGTAAGTGCCTGCCACCGGGTGCTGGAAGCGGGTCGGGTTCGTGGAGTTGCCGGTGATGGAGACGTCCACGTTCTCTTTCCACATGATCGCGACGCCTTCCGTGACGTCGTTGGCGCCGTAGCAGTTGACCTTCGCTCTCGGGCCGTTCGAATAGGCGATGCGCTCGATCTCCTTGACCTCGCCGCTCTTGTAGTCCATCTCAGTCTCAACGAATGTGAAGCCGTTGATTCTGGAGATGATCTTGGCGGCGTCCTTGCCGAGACCGTTGAGGATCACGCGGAGCGGTTTCTTGCGGACTTTGTTCGCGTTGTTCGCAATGCCGATGGCGCCTTCCGCAGCCGCGAAGGACTCGTGGCCTGCGAGGAATGCGAAGCACTCCGTGTCCTCTTCAAGGAGCATCTTGCCGAGATTGCCGTGGCCAAGTCCGACCTTTCTGTGATCCGCGACGGAGCCGGGGATGCAGAATGCCTGGAGACCTTCGCCGATCGCCGCAGCAGCTTCCGCAGCTGTGCGCGCATTCTTCTTGATCGCAATGGCGGCGCCTACGGTGTAAGCGTACTTGGCATTTTCAAAGCAGATCGGCTGAATGCCCTCCACCATGTGATAGACATCGAGCCCTGCGTCCTCAGTGATCCTGACCGCATCCTCAAGAGAGGCGATGCCATAGCTGTTAAGGACCTTATTGATCTGATCAATGCGTCTTTCAAAAGATTCAAATGTGATTGCCATGTCCTTCTTCCTCCTCTCTTTATTCTCTTCTCGGGTCAATGAGCTTCGCAGCGTCCGATACGCGGCCGTACTGTCCGCGGGCCTTGTTGAGAGCTGTCTCTGCGTCGTCGCCGGCCTTGATGAAGTCCATCATCTTTCCGAAGTTGATGAACTGGTAGCCGATGATCTCATTGTTCTCATCGAGGGCAATCTTCTCGCAGTAGCCCTCTGTCATCTCGAGGTAGCGCGGCCCTTTCTTCAGTGTGCCGTACATCGTGCCGACCATGGAGCGGTCACCCTTGCCGAGATCCTCGAAGCCCGCGCCGATTGCGAGGCCGTCGTCGGAGAAAGCGGACTGTGTGCGGCCATAGGCGATCTGGAGGAAGAGCTCTCTCATGGCCGTGTTGATGGCGTCGCAGACGAGGTCCGTGTTCAGGGCTTCAAGAACCGTGAGCCCCGGGAGAATCTCAGCCGCCATCGCCGCCGAATGTGTCATGCCGGAACATCCGATTGTCTCAACCAGGGCTTCCTGGATGATTCCGTCCTTCACGTTGAGGGACAGTTTGCACGCGCCCTGCTGGGGTGCGCACCAGCCGATGCCATGGGTATAGCCCTTGATGTCCTCGACCTTTTTGGACTGAATCCACTGTCCTTCTTCCGGAATCGGTGCTGCGCCGTGATGCACGCCCTGTGCGACGGGGCACATAGATTCAACTTTGTTCGTGTAAATCATTGGAAAAACTCCTTTCTGGATGAATTTACTCGCTGTGAATAAGTATAACATAGACCTCGGTGTAAAGACAGTTTTTTTTACCGGATCTTGACACGAACGGGCCAGCTTCATAAAATCAACTTGGGCAGTTATACCTGCATTTTCCGTAACTATTCAGCACCCCCAGCATTCGGGACGCTTTGCGTCCCTCATTGTGGGCGTTCAGAG
>CADCPJ010000288.1 GCA_902803245.1 uncultured Lachnospiraceae bacterium
CGACTCCACAGCTCTCGGCGTTGAGAACGCTCTTGCTGCGAACTACACAGGCAAGTACCCGATCGTTACCGGTCAGGACTGCGACATCGAGAACACAAAGAACATGATCGCCGGCAAGCAGGCTATGTCCGTCTTCAAGGATACCCGCACACTGGCATCCCAGGTTGTCAAGATGGTCGGCCAGATCATCAATGGCGAAGAAGTCGATGTCAACGACACAGAGACCTACAACAACAACGTCATCACAGTTCCGTCCTACCTCTGCGAGCCGGTCTTCGCGGATGCGAACAACTACAAGGAACTGCTCATTGACTCCGGTTACTACACAGAGGATCAGCTTAAATAATCAGGCTGAGCTATAGGGATCACTGCAATAATGTGTACATGCAGGCGGGCCTCGTCGCCCGTCTGCATTTCTTCGATGTCTGGGGGCTTTCGCTCCCGGGGGGAGGCCTGCGGTTCGTATAACTTATGCGGGTTATCGCAAGAGACTTTCCACTTCATCGCACGGACGAAAGCAGGTCCGCAACTTAAGGGAGCTGAATTTTGTGCCCGGAAGTGATGCGCGGCAGCGCGGACGGGTCAGAAAATTCGCATCCGGAAACAGTTAGTCAACTTACAAAACTGAGTTTTGGGAGGAGGATAACAGTTTGGCAAAGATATTACTTGAAATGAAGAATATCACCAAAACTTTCCCGGGTGTCAAGGCGCTGGACAATGTCAATCTGAAGGTCGAGGAGGGCGAGATCCACGCCCTCGTCGGCGAGAACGGCGCCGGAAAGTCCACCCTGATGAATGTTCTGAGCGGCATTTATCCTTATGGGACTTACGAAGGTGATATCATCTACAACGGTGAGACGTGCAAGTTCAGCACGATCAAGGACTCTGAAAGCAGGGGAATCGTCATCATTCACCAGGAGCTGGCACTCGTTCCGGAGATGACGATCGGCGAGAACATGTACCTCGGAAATGAGAGAGGGAGCAAGGCGAAGATCGACTGGGTCACCACCTATTCCGAGGCGGACAAGTATCTGAAAATGGTGGGACTGACGGAGTCCTCAAAGGTGCTTGTGAAGGAGATCGGCACCGGCAAACAGCAGCTGGTCGAGATCGCGAAGGCTCTTGCGAAGAATGCGAAGCTTCTCATTCTCGACGAGCCCACTTCCTCGTTAAATGAGGAGGACTCCAGGGCACTCCTTGACCTCATGCTCGGGTTCAAGAAGCAGGGCATGACGATGATCATCATCACCCACAAGCTCAATGAGGTGTCCTATGTCGCGGACAAGATCACAGTCGTCCGCGACGGCTCCACAATCGAGACCATCGACAACGCCGGCCACGACATCGATGAGGACAGAATCATCAAGGGCATGGTCGGCCGTGAGATCACGAACCGCTTCCCGAAGCGCGAGGGCGTGAAGATCGGCGACGTGAACCTGGAGGTGAGCGGCTGGACGGTCCGTCACCCGCTCTACCCGGAGCGCACCGTGGTGAACAACGTCTCGATCAATGTTCGCAAAGGCGAAGTCGTCGGCATTTACGGACTCATGGGCGCGGGCCGCACGGAGCTCGCGATGAGCATCTTCGGCCAGTCCTACGGCATTTTGACCGGCGGGACACTGAAGCTGAACGGCCAGGAGGTGAGGCTCAAAAAGAGCCCGACCGACGCCATCAAGCACAAGATCGCCTACGTCACGGAGGACAGAAAGGGCAACGGCCTCATCCTCTCCCAGTCGATCAAGGTGAATACTTCCCTGGCAAACCTCGACTCCATCTCAAACAAAACGGTCATCGACAAGGACCGCGAGTACCAGGTCGCCGAGGAGTACCGCGTCAAGCTGAAGACAAAGACTCCGTCCGTGGAGCAGCTTGTGGGCAATCTGTCGGGCGGCAACCAGCAGAAGGTGCTTCTGGCCAAATGGATGTTTGCGGAACCCGAGGTCCTTATTCTGGACGAGCCGACGAGAGGTATCGACGTCGGTGCAAAGTACGAGATCTACTGCATCATCAATGACCTGGCGGCGGAAGGAAAGTCCGTAATCATGATTTCCTCCGAGCTGCCCGAGGTCCTGGCGATGAGCGACAGGATCTATATCATGAATGCATCAAGGATTGTGGGCGAGATGAAGGCCTCTGAGGCGACTCAGGAGAATATCATGGCTGCAATCCTCAAATCGGGAAGGGGGGACTGAGCATGAAATCTGTTGGAGCGACGTCATATTTAAAAAAGAATACGATGCTTATCGCCCTCGTTGCGGTCATCATCTTCTTCTCGATCGTCACACAGGGCAAGATCCTGTATGCACAGAACATCAATAACCTGATTTCTCAGAACGGCTATGTGTTCGTCCTTGCTTCAGGCATGCTGCTGTGCATCCTGACGGGAGGCAACATCGACCTCGCCGTCGGCTCGGTCGTCTGCTTTACCGGCGGCATCGGAGCAGTGATGATGCAGGCCAAGATGCCGACATTCCTCGCAGTGCTCGTGATGCTGGCTGTGGGACTCGCCATCGGCATGTTCCAGGGCTTCTGGATCGCATGGGTCTCCGTCCCGCCGTTTATTGCGACACTGGCGGGCATGTACGCATTCCGCGGCCTCGCGAACGTAGTTCTCGGCGGATACGCGGTGGGCATCAATGACACGGCCTTCCTCAACGTGTTCGGCGGAGGAGCGGACTGCTATATCCCGGATTTCCTCAACGGAAAGAACCTGAACATGACCTGCCTCGTGGTCGGCATCATCGGAACGCTTATCTTCGTGATCATGACTTTAAGAGGGATCGCGGTGAATAAGAAGAAGGGCATCGTCGGCTCGAGCACGACTTCGACAGTGGTCAAGATGGTGATCATCGCGGCCCTCATACTGTGGATCACATACAAGCTCTCCCAGTACAAGGGAATTCCGACCGTCCTCATCTGGATCGCGGTTGTACTCCTCGTCTATGGTTACATCACGACCAACACGGCGATCGGCCGCTATTTCTACGCGGTGGGCGGCAATGAAAAAGCGACCCGGCTCTCCGGCGTCAACACAAAGAAAGTGTATTTCATCGCTTATGCGAATATGGGACTGCTCGCCGGACTTGCAGGAATACTGACAGTGGCCAGAGCGAGCTCCGCTCAGCCGACTTACGGCCAGGGCTATGAGATGGACGCGATCGCATCCTGCTTCATAGGCGGCGCTTCCGCTTACGGCGGTGTCGGCAAGATCACGGGCGTGATCATCGGCGCGGCGCTCATGGGCATCATCAACCAGGGCATGAGCATCATGGGCATCTCTACGAACTATCAGAGAGCCGTCAAAGGTATCGTCCTCCTGGTTGCAGTGCTCGTCGATGTTCTGTCCAAGAAGGAAAAGGCATAAGGGGGAGGGATGACAATGAAAAAGAGTTTTTCTGAAGTATTAAAAGATAATACGATGATCATCGTCCTTGTCCTGGTATACCTCTTCTTCACGTGGAGAACAGGCGGTTCGATGTTCCAGCCTATGAACTTCAACGCTCTGATTACACAGAATGCTTACGTCTTCATCCTCGCCTGCGGCATGCTGATGTGCATGCTGACCGGCGGCAACATCGACCTGTCCTGCGGCTCCTTCGTCTGCTTCTTAGGTGCGATCGGAGCTCTCCTCATGGCGCTCAAGGGACTGAACTCGTGGGTTGCGATCATCCTGATGCTCCTTGTCGGAATTGTGTACGGCTGTGTCCTCGGCTATCTGGTTGCCTACATGAACATCCCTCCGTGGATCGCGACGCTGGCCGGCTACCTGGCCTTCCGCGGAATCGGAACGGATATCCTTAGCAACAGCAGCAGCACCGGATCCATCAGCGTCGCAGCAGTGCCGGGATTCCTCAATGTCTTCTCCGGCAAGCTCTTCAGCACGAAGCTGGGAACGCTCAATATGGTCTGCATGGGCGTAGGCATTGTCGCAGCGGTCATCGTTGTGCTGCTCAATATTGTATCCCGCGCCACCAAGCTGAAGAAGGGCTACGAGACCGACTCTATGCTCGCCGTCTTCTGCAAGTCCGTACTTGAGGCGGCTGTCATCATGCTCTTTACCTACAAGCTGGCGATGGCAGGCGGCATCCCGACCGTTCTTGTGTGGGTTGTCGCAGTCGTTCTCTTCTACAGCTTCATCACGGAGAAGACGACGATCGGGCGCCATTTCTACGTGGTCGGCGGCAACCGGGAAGCGGCAAGGCTCTCCGGCGTCAACACGAGAAGGATCATGTTCCTCGCTTATCTCAATATGGCGATCGTCACAGTCATCACGACCTATGTCGTCCTCGCGAGATTCCAGGCGGCGAACTCGACTGCCGGCACAAACTATGAGATGGACGCCATCTCGGCCTGCGTCGTCGGCGGTGTCTCCGCTTACGGCGGAGCGGGAAGCGTCTTCGGCATGGTGGTCGGCGCCACGCTGATCGGTGTCATCAATTTGGGCATGAGCCTTATGAACATCGACGCCAACTATCAGAAGGTCGTCAAGGGCGTGGTCCTTCTTGGAGCCGTGGCCTTCGACATTCTCTCAAAGAAGAACGCAAAGTAATTCGAAACGGACTTAAGAGCCGGGGGAGACCCCGGCTCTTATTTTATGCTGCTTTAGCTGTTCAGAACCTCCGGCACCTGGAATGCTTCACACCCGAAGCGGAGCAAAAACCATTCCGGGAACGGGCACTCCGCCTGATTTTCGCTCTGACTTAAGGGTCGCTGAATTATCACAAAAGCATTTATAAAAGTAAGGAGCAGATCTTCACCTTTTAGATGGTTCGTGTTATGATGTGTGCTGTCGAGGCGTGCAGACGGGGAAATGCCGCTCTTCGCTGCCTCGATATAGGGAGTTTGCGCAATGAGGGGGAGATGATCAGATGACCAGGGATCAACTGATCGCAAAGAGAAAGGCAAAAAAGAGGAGGCGCCGGATTGCGGCAGCGACAGCCGTCGCTGCCGTGGGTCTTCTGATCTTCGGGGGGATCGGCGTCGTGAGGCATGAGGTGGGACGCCCGCCCGGCGATCTGGGAACGGAAGAACTGACTGAGGTGGAGGGAATCGTCTCCATCGACAACGAAGGGGAAGGGATGTTCATAGATCCGGATATCCCGGTCCCGCAGGAACCCAGATGGGAGACCACGGAGAATGGGGTCTTCTACTACGATATCGACGGGAACATGGCGACCGGGCTTCGGGAGATTGACGGGGCCATTTACTACTTCGGATACGACGGCGTGAGGCTGAGCGGCTGGCAGACGGACGACGGAAATACCTATTATTTCTCTCCCGAAGACGGGAAAGCTCTGACGGGCGAGCATGAGATCGACGGGAAGATCTACTATTTTGACGAGAACGGAATCATGGATCCCTCGAAGACCGTTGATCCGTCCTTAAATGATGCGCCCATGGTTGCGCTGACCTTTGACGACGGGCCGGGCATCTATACGAACGCTCTGCTGGATCTTCTTGACGAGTACGACGCGAAGGCCACATTCTTCATGATCGGCGAGGAGGTCGTGAACTATCCGTCACAGGTCTTAAGGGAATACGAGATGGGCATGGAACAGGGCAACCACAGCTGGGACCACAAGACGCTCACCCATCTTGGCGTCGGGGAGATCGAGGAGGAATTCCGGAAGACTACGGACGCGATCACCTCGATCACGGGCGGCTCGATCGAACTCTTCCGGGCACCCGGCGGCGGAATCAACGACGACGTATATGCCGGCAGCCTCGGCATGAAATCGATCCTGTGGTCCATCGACACGCTGGACTGGCAGACGAAGGACTCCCAGAATACTTATAATGTGGTGATAGACAATGTGAGCGATGGGGATATCGTCCTCATGCACGAGATCTATGAGGCGTCGCTTGAAGCCGCGAGGATGCTGGTCCCGAAGCTTAAGGAGATGGGGTACCGCCTGGTGACGGTGTCCGAACTGGCGGCCGCGAAGGGCGTGCCTCTTGAAACGGGAGTGTCCTACTACGCGTTCTATCCGGAGGGCGGAGAGAGCGGCTGACGCATGGGAGACAGACAGTATGAGTTTTTCACTATTTATCCTGAACAGCCTGCTTCTTGGGGTCGGCCTTTCTATGGACGCCTTCTCCGTCTCGGTTGCTGACGGACTTCAGGAAACGGATATGAGCCGAAGGAGGCAGGCCGCAATTGCAGGCATATATGCTCTCTTCCAGTTTGCCATGCCGCTTCTCGGCTACCTCCTGACAGGGGCTCTCGTCACTTTCTTCCGGCAGTTTCAGGCCTTAATCCCCTGGGTCTCCCTTGCGCTTCTTGCGGTGATCGGCGGGAATATGATCTTCGAGGGGGTGCGCGGGGAAGCGGTGACGGC
>CADCPJ010000289.1 GCA_902803245.1 uncultured Lachnospiraceae bacterium
TCCCTTAAGCGGCCCTTCAGATCCGAAGCGGCCGTTTCATCGAAGACAGCCGCGAATTTCGGGCGAAACTCGCGGATCTGCTTCTCCAGCGCTCTGATATCGGACTTGCAGGCAAGCGCACAGACCTCAAGGAGATCAGGATGCATGCGAACCACATCGAGCGTCTGCGTCCCCAGGGACCCCGTTGATCCGAGTATAGCCAGTTTCTTGCTCAAATCGTCATCAGCTCCTTGGTCTTCTCGTCGACAGCTTCATCGATCCGCTTCACGAACTTGTCCGTGATCTTCTGGAGAATGTCCTCCTCGTCGGCGATCTCGTCCTCGGACACCTCGTCTGACTTCTTGAGCTTCTTCAGAGCCTCGTTTCCGTCGCGGCGGATGTTGCGCACGGCGACCTTCGCGGCCTCGCCCTTCTTCTTGACGTCCTTCGCGAGCTGCTTTCTGCGCTCCTCTGTGAGCTCCGGGAATACCAGGCGGATGACATGGCCGTCGTCGCTCGGATTGATTCCGAGGTCGGACATCTGGAGAGCCTTCACGATGGGCTTCACCATCTTCGGCTCCCACGGGGAGATCGTGATCATGCGGGCCTCAGGCACCTGCACGTTGGCGACCTGGTTGATCGCGGTGGGAGTTCCGTAGTAGTCGACCGTGATCTTGTCCAGCACGTGCGGATTCGCGCGGCCGGCCCGGATCGATGCCAGCTCCCCTTCGAGGTTCCGCATCGTCTTCTCCATCTTATCCTCATAAGGCTTTGATCTTTCACTCATGGTATCAGGTCCTCCTTTTAAAGATTCTTACACTGTGCGAAAGATGCTGCAGCTTGAAGGAGCCGCATCATCCGCATGAAAACCACAAAAAACGGGGAGCGGTCACACGGTCACCCTCGTCCCGTCCACGATTCCTTTTGCCGCCCTTAAGATGCTGTCTTTCCCGTCGAGCTTAAAGACGAGCATCGGCACGCGGTTCTCTTTGGCCATGACGGCCGCGGCGCCGTCGACCACGCCGAGCCCTTTCTCCACCACCTCGTCTATGGAGATCTCATCAAAGCGCTTTGCAGCGGGGTTGTGTCTCGGGTCGTCGTCATAGACTCCGTCCACCGCCTTCGCCAGCAGGATCTCGTCCGCTTCCATCTCGATCGCGCGGAGGACGACGCCGGTATCCGTGGAGAAATACGGATGCCCGGTACCTCCCGCAAAAAAGACGATCTTTCCCGCCTCAAGCGCCTCGATGGCCTTGTCCCTGGAGAACAGTTCGGTAAATGCCCCGATCTCAAACGGCGTCATGACCACCGTCTTCATCCCCTCCGAGCGGAATATTTCCGACGTGTAGATGCAGTTCATCACCGTCGCCAGCATCCCGATCTGGTCCGCGTGGGTGCGCTCTATGGCGCCCGACGAGCGCCCTCTCCAGAAGTTCCCCCCACCTATGACGACAGCGAGTTCAATTCCCTCGTCCGCTATGGCCCTGACCTGTCTCGCAACGCCCTGTACGGTCGCCTCGTCAAAGCCATGATGCCTGTCCCCGGAGAGTGCCTCCCCGCTCAGCTTCAAGAGTACCCGCCTCATACGCGCCTCCTAATCCGAATATCTATCAACTGCATAGAGTGAAAGCGAAATGTTCTCTTTAAAGCACGCCGAAGGCGTCCCTTGCGGAGACAATTTCGCGAGCGTCTGTAAACCGTCTTCAAGTATATCACAAAGTGCTCTAAGAGGCGAGAAAAAACAAAAGAACCCGCCTGTCGGACGGGTTCTCCAATTGTCATCCTCACTCATTCCAGGAACTTCTTCAGTTCATCCATGAAGGTCTCCACGTCCTTGAACTCGCGGTAGACGCTTGCAAAGCGGACGTAAGCCACCGGATCGAGGTTCTTGATCCGGCTCATCACCATCTCGCCAAGCATCGTGCTCGGTATCTCCCGCTCTCCGCGGGACACCACCTCGCTCTCCACGGAATCCACCAGCTCGCGGATCTGCTGCGCTGTGACGGGGCGCTTGTGGCAGGCCCTGATCACGCCGCTCTCGATCTTCGAGCGGTCGAAGATCTCCCTGGTCTTATCTTTCTTGATGACGACAAGCGGAACAGTCTCCACTCTCTCATAGGAGGTGAAGCGCTTGCCGCAGTCGTCGCACACTCTTCTTCTGCGGATCGATGCATTGTCATCCACCGGCCGCGAATCAACAACCCTGGTATCCGGGTTTCCGCAATATGGGCACTTCATCAGTGAGACCTGTTCTTAAGAAAATCAGGGATCTGGATATCCCTCTTCTCGACAGTGCTCTGCACCTTCGGCTGCTGAAGCGTCATGGGCGCGGTCTGTGCCTTCGGGGCCTTCTGGTTGAGGAACGAAGGGCTTGAGAAGCTCGCAAATGAGCGGGCCGGCTGCTCCGCCTCCTTGCGCTCCTTCGCTCTTGCGGCGGCCTTTTCTTCCTTCACTTTCTTCTCGGAGTCGACGAGCCCGGTTGCAATCACGGTGATGCGGCAGGTGTCCACATCCGTGTCGTCGTACATCGCGCCGAAGATGATATTCGCCTCGTCGCCGACCATCTGCTGCACATAGCTCGCCGCGTCGTTGGCATCCATAAGGGAGATGTCCCCGCGGATGTTGATGATCACGTTCTTCGCGCCGGTGATGGAAGTCTCAAGGAGCGGGCTCTCAACGGCCTGCTGCACGGCCTCAAGGGCCTTGTCGTCCCCCTTCGCCTCACCGATGCCGATATGGGCGATCCCGCCGTTGGTCATGACGGTCTGCACGTCGGCAAAGTCCAGGTTGATGAGGGCCGGCTGGTTGATGAGATCCGTGATGCCCTGCACAGCCTGCTGCAGAACTTCATCCGCTTTTTTAAGAGCCTCCGGCATCGTTGTTCTTCTGTCGACGATCTCAAGGAGGCGGTCGTTCGGGATCACGATCAGGGTGTCCACGTTCGACTGCAGCCTCTCAATTCCGCGAAGTGCATTCTCCATGCGCTTGTTGGCCTCAAAGCGGAAGGGCTTTGTCACGACGCCGACTGTGAGGCAGCCGAGCTCCCTCGCGATCTTGGCAACTACCGGCGCGCCGCCCGTTCCGGTTCCGCCGCCCATGCCGCAGGTGACAAACACCATATCCGCGCCGGAGATCGTCTGGCGGATCTCCTCTTCGCTCTCATTGGCAGCCTGTTCCCCGACCTCAGGCTTGGCGCCGGCACCGAGGCCCTTCGTAACCTTCTCGCCGATCTGCACAATCGTCGGAGCCTTGCACAGCGACAAAGCCTGTTTATCTGTATTAACGCCGACAAATTCAACGCCGCCGATCGTCTCATCGACCATGCGGTTCACAGCATTATTACCTGCGCCGCCTACACCGACGACGATGATGCGAGCCTCGGACTCGGCTTCATTCGATGTAATCTCTAACACAGTGCATCTCCCTCTATAAACGCAATAGATTTTATCTAAAACAGCCTGCTGCCGGATGCTTAAACGCCTTCTCCCGCACTTAGGCATCTCAGGGAAAAAGAAATATCCACTCCACAACAGACAGAACTATCATATAGTGTTTCGATTCTTTAATCAAGAAATATTTTTAAATTTTGTCGAAAATGAGTCCCGACTGTGAGCCGTCATAAGTCTCCAGATGGAGTGTCCCGTGATAGTCGCCGCTCATGAGCTCCGGCATCACCCCGGCCAGCTGCTTGAGGCGAAGCTCCAGCTTCTCGCCGCTCCCCATGAGGGCGACGACGTCCCCGTAATAAAGGGACATGGCGCCGTTTTCATCGAATACAACCTTGTCCGGCATCATGTCCTCGCTCAGGTCAATCCTGGCCCGGAGCATAGCCAGCATGGAGAAGGCTTTCGTATTGAGCACCTCGAGAAACGAGCCCACTTCGGGGTCTCTCCTTATGTCAAGTCCTTCCACATAAGGCACATGCTCCCCCGGCATCCGGTCGCCGGCGACGGCGAGCACCTTGCCGGATGCGTCGAAATACCACCAGTATGCTCCTGCGGGAATGCAGCCGACGAAGGTTCTCTCCGTGACATGCGCCCTGACCTTGTCCGGAGCGAGGATCTCCACGTCGACCGAATCGACAAACCCGGGGTCTTCTATCTTTCTGTTCGTATTGAAGAGCTTGGCAAGAACCGTATTCTCCAGGATGGGCTTCTCAAGGAGGATCTCCGTGATCTCCTCCGGGGAATTGTGCAGATTGCCCCGCACCACAACAGTTTTCAGCCGGAAGAAGATGAGGAACGCCGCCACAGAAGCCGCGATGATGATCAGGATAAGGATCACCCGGAAGAGCCGCTGCCTCGCCGCTCTAGATCTCCTCTTGGACATATTTTTTGAATACATCTCCTCTTACTTCGTAGTTCGGGAACTCTCCCCAGGAGGCGCAGGCCGGCGACAGGAGCACGGCGTCGCCGCTCGACGCTTCTTTCCTGCAGGAATCCATGGCTTCCGTCATTGTGTCGACCACGACGATGTCTTCCTCGGGGAATCCCTGGGAGAGAGCGGCGTCGCGAATGTCCCACCGCGTCTTCCCTTCGAGCACCAGCTTCTTCACGCGGCCGCCAAACGACCGGATCCATTCGGTGTAATCCGACCCCTTGTCGTAGCCGCCTGCGATGAGGAATGTCGGCCTCTGCATCGCAAGAATTCCCTTGATCGCGGCATCCGGATTGGTTCCCTTGGAGTCATTGTACCAGATCACGCCGTTCTTTTCCGCAACATATTCGATTCTGTGGGCGACCGGCTTGAAGTGCTCCGCCACGTCCCTGATCACGGAGAGGGGCACTCCCGCGGCGTAAGCCATCGCTATGGCCGCCATGACATTTTCATGGTTGTGCGTCCCGATGAGGAGGAGCTTCTCCGTGTCCAGCACGTCCGTCTCCTCTCCGCCCGTTCTCAATATGATATGGGTCCCGCGCAGGAAGATTCCCTCACCCAGCTCACGCTTCGAAGAGAAATAGAACACGCCTGCCGGGCAGGACGTCTCACCGAAGGAGCGGAGCACCTCATCCTCATAGTTGAGGACGCAGGTGTCGCCCTTGTCCTGATTTCTCGTGATCTCTTCCTTCACGCGGATGTACTCCTCCATCGTGTGATGGCGGTTCAGGTGGTCTTCGGTGATATTAAGGATCGCGGAGACTGCGGGACGGAACTGATCGATGGTCTCCAGCTGAAAGCTCGAGATCTCGGCAACAACGGTCGAGTTGTCCGTCGTCTTTAAGGCCGCGCCGGTGTATGCGTTTCCGATATTGCCGACGACAAATACTTCCGGACAGGCCGCCGCCATGATCGCCCCGACGAGGGAAGTCGTCGTGGTCTTTCCGTTCGTCCCGGTGATGGCAAGGACGCGGCCGCGCCCCGTGCGGTACGCAAGCTCCACTTCGCCCCACAGCGGGATCCCCATTGCCTTAAGTCTCAGAACCCTCGGCAGGTCACAGGGCACTCCGGGAGACAGAACCGCGAGGTTCAGATTCTCCATGACCTCCTCCGGAAGTTCCCCGCAGA
>CADCPJ010000290.1 GCA_902803245.1 uncultured Lachnospiraceae bacterium
CTCTGTATAAGGAGTCCTTAAGTCCACCGTATCGCTCTCGTCCTCGGGACTCACTCCGATATAATTGCCCTTGAACACCTGGATTGTCCCCTTCTTCAGTCCGGCAATCGTCTCATCGATCTTCTTCTTTGTATTTCCGGCTGCAATGTGCGCGTTGAGATCCGTCACCTCGACCCAGCCCCTGTCAAATCCGGCGCTCATATCGTGGCCGTGCACATTTCCGCTGATGCTCTTCTCGATCCGCGCATCGTCAAGGACAGCCCGGACCGCTCCGGTAACGTAAGGCGTCCAGTTGATCCTGCAGGCGATCAGCGCTGTCGTCGGCGCCACGTCCGCCATGCTCTGGTTGCAGCTGACGAAGAAGACGCCTCGGCTTCCTGCAGCTTCCTCGCAGGCAACCGCCGGGCCGATGGTGTCCGTGTGCTGGGAAATGCAGATGCAGCCCTCATCGATCAGCTTCTTCGTGCACGCCTTCTCGAGGGCATAGTTTCCCCAGCTGTTCGTATAGTGCACGCGCATGACCGCCTCCGGGACGACGGACCGGACTCCGAGGAGAAATGCCGTAAATCCGGAGATCACCTCAGAAGTGGGATAGGCCGCAACGTAGCCGATGACGGGTTCCGTCATCTCCGAACCTGAGCTTTCTGTCATCTCCTTCAGCTTGAGGCCGGCCGCAACGCCGCTTGCATACCGCGCCTCATAGATCTCGCCCTTGAAGGTGTGGTAGTTCTCCGGAGCTTCTTCGTCCGGCACTTCCCGAAACGAGACCTGGCAGAACTGCACATCCGGGTTCTCCTTCGCGAGCTCCTCAAACTGCTCGCTGTAGCTGTTCGTGAAGAGAATCCGGCATCCCTGCCCGATCATGTCCCGGACAGGGTGTTCCATCTCTTTGTCCGGCACATTGCTCATCGACAGGATGTTCACTTTGCCGGGAAACTGCTCAAGAAGGGCCCTCTCCGCGCCGGCAAAGTTGTGGGTATAGGGGGTGCTCTCATCTCCGTCGTAGATAAAGCCGACCGTCAGTTCCCCCTCGAGGGCATTGTCTTTCACGGTCATCCGGAAGAGGCCAAATGCAATAAGAACGAGGGCGGCCGTGAGAGAGGCGGTGAGATAAACCCGTTTCATGGCGCGCCTCCTTCCTTTCCCTCAGGTACTTTCTTCTCCTCAAGTGATTTCTTCCCCTCAGGTGTCTTTTTTCCCTCAGGTGCCTTTTTCTCCTCAGATGCCTTTTTTCCCTCAGGTGCCTTTTTCTCCTCAGATGCCTTTTTTCCCCCAGGTGCTTTCTTCCCCACAGACGCCTCCTCCATTCCGGGGTATAGGCGCTTTAAGTCAATCTTGCCCTCATCGATGAGGCGGAGCAGGATATCCACCATCTGCGGGTCGAACTGGGTGCCGCGGCCCTTTCGCATCTCGCCTAAGACATAGTCGAGGTCCATCTGCTTCCTGTAGACGCGGTCCGCGGTCATCGCGTCGAAAGCATCCGCCACGCCGATGATGCGGCCGTAGAGCGGGATCTCCTCTCCCTTCAGCCCGGCCGGATATCCCCTGCCGTCGTATCTCTCGTGATGGAACCGGGCTCCTTCGACGACGTGGTCGATCAGGGTGAAATCCTTCAGGATCTCCGCGCCGCGGAGCGTGTGCGATTTCATGATGCCGTACTCCTCGTCCGTGAGCTTCGCCGGCTTGTTGAGAATGCTGTCCGGGATACCGATCTTTCCGATGTCGTGGGTCAGAGCGGCACGCCTTAAGTTCTCGCACTCATCCTCGTCAAAGCCGAGCTCCTTCCCGATCATCATCGAATACTCGGAGACTCTCTGGGAGTGCTGGCTCGTCCGCTCGTCCTTGGCGTCGACGGCCTTGGCGATGGCGACGATGGTCTCATTTCCCATCTGGATTTTCTGCCGGGCGAGCTCAAGCTCCCGATTCTGCATCGCAATCTTGCGCCGCTCCCGGTTCCCGACGATACAGAACGTGAACCAGGCGACGGCAAGAAATGCCACGACAAGCATATATACTATGAAGTAATGGTTGTCGTAGATCTCCTTCTCCTTGATCAGCTCATAGCGCCTCTCCTCGAGAATGTGCTCCTCATTGCTGTCGAAGACCGCGAGGCGGAACGTGTAATCTCCTGTCGGGAGATTCGTATAGGCGATCGTCTCCACGTTTCTTTGCGGAAGAATGATCCACCCCTGCTCATGACCTTCCAGGTAATAGCCTACGTAGGGGTCCTGGATCGTGTAGTTGATCACCTCCGGGCGGATCTCCACGCGCCTGACCCCTCTTCCCACGCGGATTGCCTCGCCCGGCTCCACGCGGCGGTCCGCACCGTCGAGGCTCACGGAGGCAATGTTCATGCGGTAGGATCTCGTATCAAGGGCATAGTGGTCCGTATCGAGGATAAACACGCCCTTGTCGCACGACAGGTAAAGGTTGGCGTTCTCGTCGGCATAATTCCAGGAGTTGGCGGTGAGGGCGCTGTCCAGGCCCTTCCGGGAGTCCAGAAGCTCGTAGTTCACGTCCTCCCTGCCGGAGAGGATCTCTTCCCGGTTCACCACGTAGATGCCTGCGCTGCTCGTCACAAAGAGCTTCTCCCCGTCCTTGATCCATACGTCGTAATTGTTGTAGTAGGGGAAATTCTCCAGGATCCGGATGGAGCCGTCCTCATCCATGTAGCACAGGCCGTTGCTCGTGACGATGAAGACAGCCCCGCCTTCCCCGTCCTTCACTGTCCGGAGTATGACTTCCGAGCTCAGTCCGTCATTTCTCGTGAGCACACTCGCCACTTCGCCGTCCTCAATCACCGCGAGGCCGTCCCCGTCCGTTCCGGCGAGAATCCTCCCGTCGGGGAGCTCCGTGACGGTCAGGATCATGGAGCTGATGAGCCCGTCCGCATAGCCGATGGTCCGCTCAATCATGTGGCCGCGGATGAAGCTCATCCCGGTGTCCCCCGCCGCGGCGATAGTTCCGTCGCGAAGCTCCGTGACGACGCGCGCCCGGTTTCCGAAGCTTCCGTTGTCGCTGTTGTAATAATGCTTCGTCCCGTCGGGCGCCACCTCGACGAGCCCCTTTCCGTAGGTGCAGATCCACAGATTCCCGGAGGAGTCCGCAAGGAGGCACCGGATGCGCGTGCCGTCCATTTCCCTCGTCAGCTCATTTTCGATCCGCGTGCGGCAGCTTGCGTCCACGATGTCGAGTCCTGCGTCCGTGCCGAAATAGTAGTTCTCATTCCATCTCGTGACCGTGTTGACGACGCGGCTCTCCATGCCCGCGGTGGTGTAGACATCCTTGAAGGAGGAAATGGAGAGCCTGAGGAGCCCGAGGCGCGAGGAAGTAAACCAGAAATTGCCCTGGTAATCCACAACCATATTGTCAATGGAATTGTTGAACTCATTGACGTTGATCCGGTGAAAGCTTCCCCCGCGGTCGAGATATCCGATCCCGTTGTCCGCAGTGATGAAGATCTCACCATTTTCAAGAAAATAAAAATCCTTCAGATTCTGGAGGCCGTCGCATGCGAAGCTGTCCTTAAGGACAAAGCTCCCTGAGGAGATGTCATAGCAGTAGACGCGGTCGGCGGAGCTCCCGAGGAGGAGACGCCCTTCAAGGTCAAACCCGCAGCTCGTGAAGATCTCCTCCGAATCCTTAAGTTCAAGGGAATTCTCCATCCGGCCCTCTTGCAGCAGAAACGCCTTCCCTTCATTGGTCACGGCCGCTACGTGCCCGCTCTCGTCCGCACTTATGGCATCCGCGTAATTGACCTCCGGAAGCGTTCCCTCGCTCTTCAATCCGCTGTTCAGCGTCAGGACCTGCATGCTGCCGGCAGTCCCGATATAGTAGTACCCGTCCGAGCTGCGGATGATGCTCCGGACCGAGTTGGAAGGCAGGCCGCTCGACTGGTCGATGACATTGACGATCTTCTCGCTGATGCAGATGGACAGGCCGTTGTCATTTGTACCGATCCAGAGCCTTCCCTCCGCATCCACATAGAGGCAGTTGACGTTCTTCACGGAGGCAAAGCCGTCCATCCATCGGAATTCGCTCCCGTTGTAGCGGTAGAGGCCGGCGTATGTGCCGATCCAGAGTATGCCGTCGCCCGTCTCCGCGATATCATTGGCCTCCCCGCAGGGGAGCCCGTTGCTGCTGTTGTAGATGGTCTGCACGTAGTCGCTGTAATCGACCACGTCGGTCGGCGAGTCCGCTTCGACGCTCCTTAGGGAGCTTCCGACAAGACCCGCAAGGATGAGGATTCCAAGAAGTGCCGCCCCGCCGGAAGAAGGCGAACCGTCCGTCCCCGCCTCCGCCGGCTTTCCCGCAAGAAACTTTTTAAAGGCCGCCCTTTTTGCGAGTATCAGGAGATAGAGGAGCATGATCGTGATCACTTTGTCCAGGAATTCAAGGTAGAATTCGCCGGCAATCACGCTGACAAAGGGCGGGAAGCCGTGCTCGCTGAGGTAATAAAGAACGCCGTTCCCCCACAGATTTCCCGTCTCTCCGCCGAAGTAGATGATGTTGAGAGGAACCGTTATCGCCGTGGATGCAAGGACTGTGGCCGAGCTGACCGTCATCATCCCGAAGAAGCTCTCCATCCAGCCCTTCTCCGACGCGATGCCCACGATGAGGGCGATGGCGATGCTGGTCAGGGAGTAGACAAACAGGAACTCCTTGACCATGCCGTAGAGCAGGTTGCCGGTAATGCCGACGATCAGGCC
>CADCPJ010000291.1 GCA_902803245.1 uncultured Lachnospiraceae bacterium
CCGGGGCAAAGACAGCTCCCGGACACGCCTTCCGCCCGGGGACACGAAAACTGGTTCAGCTGTATGCGGCGCTCCTCTACAATGCCAACCTGAAGGGGTTCATCGACGGACATATATACTCCGGTCCGCTAAAAAGCGCGTGCGTTCCCGGCTTCAACTGCTACTCCTGCCCGGGGGCGATCGCAAGCTGCCCCCTGGGTTCTCTTCAGAATGCGCTGAACGCAGCCGGGCACACCGCCCCCTGGTATATGCTCGGAATCCTTGCTCTCTTCGGCGTGGTCCTCGGAAGAACGATCTGCGGATGGCTGTGCCCCTTGGGACTCATCCAGGAGCTGCTGTACAAGGTCCCTGTGCCGAAGCTTAAGAAGAGCATCGCGACGAGATGGCTCTCTTACCTCAAATACGTGTTCCTGGCTGTATTTGTGATCGCGATTCCCGTCTGGTACGGCCTTAACAAGGGGATTCCGGTGCCGGGCTTCTGCAAGTATATCTGCCCCGCCGGGACGCTGGAGGGAGCAGTCGGGCTTCTGCAGAACAAGGTCAATGAGACTTCCTTCTACCAGCTTGGCATCCTCTTTACCAGGAAGTGGGTGATCATGCTGATCATCGGGCTCGCCTGCGTGTTCATCTACCGCTCATTCTGCCGCTTTATCTGCCCCTTAGGGGCGATCTACGGCTTCTTCAACCGGTTCTCGATTACAGGAGTCAAGGTGAACGCCGACCGCTGCAACGGCTGCGGCCTGTGCGTGCGGAAGTGCCAGATGGACGTCCTCCATGTGGGCGATCACGAGTGCATCTCCCGCGGAAAATGCATCGATGTATGCGCCCAGGGCGCCATCTCACTGAAGGCGGGGAAGATCACGCTGGCCGGACCTGCCATCGGGAAAAATGCAGATCCCGCGCCCGTCATCATGAAGCGCAGGAAAATCGGGCGGATAGTCTGGTGCGCTGCGATCGCTGTGCTCGTCTTTGCCCTCATCTACTTCAACCGGAGTGACCCGAACTCACCGGAGAAAGCGTCCGCTGCCGACGTGGCTGCAAGTGAAGCAGCATCCGGTACCGACGTAACGGCAAGCGGGACCGCATCCGCTGCTGTCGTGGCTGCAAGTGAGGCAGCATCTGGTACCGACGTAACGGCAAGCGGGACCGCATCCGCTGCCGACGTGGCTGCAAGTGCGGCGGCATCCGCTGCCGATGCTGCTGCAAGTGGGACCGCATCCGCCTCCGGGACGGCCGCGGATGAAGCAGTACCGGCAGTTGGTGAAACAGTACCTGCAGCCGGTGAAGCAGTACCGGCAGCTGATGAAGCAGTACCGGCAGTTGGTGAAGCAATACCGGCAGCTGATGAAGCAGCATCCGCCGGAAAGGCAGCGGCGGCCGCAGGCACGGTCGGAACCGCCGAAGGAGACATCCTGCCTGACTTTGAGACGGACCTGCTGAGCGGGGAAACCTTCCGTCTGTCCGACAAGAGAGGCCAGGTCGTGATCATCAATCTCTGGGCGATCACCTGCGCCCCCTGCATCGAGGAGCTCCCGAGCTATGAGAAATTAAAAGTGGAGCATCCGGAGGTCGAGATTCTCGCGATCCATCACCGCGCGGGAGCCAAAAAAGCTCCGGATTTCCTCTCGGACAAGGGATGGGATCATCTGGACTTCGCTCTCGACAGCAAAGAAAAGGGCATCTACACCCTTCTCGATGCCTCGGATGCGCTTCCTCAGACAATTGTGCTGAACAAGGACGGGGTTATCATCTACAACGTGCAGGCGCCCCTCACTTATGAGCAGCTGGAAGCGCTCCTTAAAAAGGCGGAGCAGTCGTCGTAAACGAAAGGATATTCCCTGTACAAGATAAGACAGGATATAGAAAACCGGCCGGTTCCCTTTTGGGAAACCGGCCGGTTTTCTCAGAATTTGGCATCTCGTCGATTTGGCATCTCGCCGCCTTCTTTTTGTTTCACTTCCCGTAATTCATGAGGTGGATATCTGTCAGTGCGCACTGATCACCTGTGAGAGCGACATAGATCTCGTCGACCTCATCCTTTATCGTTGTCACGCTTTCAATTGCCATCCCCAGGTTCTCCGTCTCCATGACGACCTGCCTGCCATCGCGGTGAATGTCGACCCGGATGTCGATTCCCTTCCTGTTCCTCTCCTTCCACTCATTCCATCCCACAAATTCCTTCGTCTGATTGATGCGCACCTCGTTGTCGGCGTGCTCGTCCGACTCCCAGTTCTCACCGTCGAGTCTTAAGAGGAGGAACTCCCGGTAGCCGTCTCCTCCCGTCTTCCCGTCCGCGGACGTGTAGATACTGACGTACGGGCAGTGCCAGACGAGCCTCGCTGTGGGGAGGCTCTGCCCGTGGAACGTGATCGCCATGCCGTCCCGGATCGGGACGCCCTCGGTCGTTGAGCTCCTCCAGCCGTCCACTTCCACGTTCGGGATGTCTCCCTCCGGGCAGCCCTTGATAAAGCTCACTTCCTCGGCTATGCGCGGAATATAGCCCTCCTCTATGGAGGATTCCTCCTGATCGATATGGATATTTCTGATCAGGCAGTGCTCGCCGGTGAGGGAGATGTACGCGAACCGCGATTTGTCAGGAAGCGCGATAATCGTCTCGGTTATCTCCTTCCCGGAATCGACCCGCACCATCACATGATCCCCGAATCGGACCGCTTCGACCACATATTGGGTGAAATGCTTCATCCGGTCTCCATTTTCCGAAGGAATGCTCTCGCTTTTCTTCGTCACTTTCGTCTCGATCTTCCGGGCTCCCCCGCAGATCGTCCTCCCGCTGAAGAAAATCTGTCCGTATTCATAGTACAGCAGGTCCTTCTGTCCGGCCGCATCCTCATGGATCCTGCCGTCCAGAGCGTCGAAAATCACAACGGCTGGGAGGCTCTTTCCTGGATCAAAGCCGTCATCCGGGCGGCTGTAGAAACGAATCCTTGTGATCTTCTCCGAGATCAGGATGCCCAGTGAGCACTCGTGATAGATTCGCTCGCACTCAAGGCGGGTACTCGGCTCGTCATCCGGCACCTGCTGCTCCTTCATGCGGTACTCCAAGTCCAGATCGATGAGATGCAGCATGATCTTTGCATACTTGGGATCAAACTGGGTTCCCATCCCTTTGACCAATTCCTCCCGAACCTTCTGCTGGGGAATCGTGTCGCGGTAACTGCGCTTGGACGTCATCGCGTCATAGGCATCGGCCACGGATATGATGCGGGCGATTTCGGGAATGTCCTCCCCTTTCCGGCCTTCCGGATACCCTCTGCCGTCATAGCGCTCATGATGGAAATGGGCCCCGATGCTCAGATACGGCGACAGCTGGATTGAAGAGAGAATCTGGTTGCCGTATACGGGATGGAGCTTGATCTGTGCGAACTCCTCATCCGTCAGCCTGCCTTCCTTATTGATGATTGCATCATCGACGCCGATCTTTCCCACATCATGAAGGAGCGCCGCAAAATAGATCTGTTCGCACTCCTCCTCCGTCTTTCCCGCTTCCCGGGCGATCTGGGTGGAATACATGGCGACGCGGGCGGAGTGCCCGTGGGTGTACTCGTCCTTCGCGTCTATGGCAGCTGCCAGCGCCTCCGCTGTCTGTTCAAACAGCATGTGCTCCCTCTTCTGTTCCTCCTTGTATCTCTCGACCTCCAGCTTCCTGCCACGCTCCAGCTCCCTTGACAGATCCTTAAGGGCAAAGATATAGAGCATCGCCGCCGCCGTGACGACTGCCATATTGTTGAGTGAGACGCCGTATACAAAGACCTGGAGAATAGAAGCAGAGATCGACAGAATTATGAATACAAGCAGCGACAGCCGTATCCCCCGGCTTACGGCAGAGTAGTTCTTCAGAATCACCGCAGCCTGCATGAGCAGGATCACCATGGGAATGATATAGCACAGAATGAAGCCCGGAGCTCTCTGATAGCGGTTCTGCTCATCAAACGTGTAGTACAGTCCCGTGAACTGGGAGATGATCACCATCGCTATGCCAACAAGTGCCAGCACCTTGGCGATCTTCAACTCAGCAGGAGCTGTCTTAAGGCCTCCCTCATGGGTATACAGATCGACGAGGTAGAGGTTGAACGCGTAGATTACGACCAGCATCAGGAAAAACACCATAAAATTGCTGATCCGAACCATCCACCATCCGAGCGTGCTTTGATCTCCCCGATAGATATAAGCCCTTCGGTCCGCGACGAGGAGAAGCATGGCGCTCAGCTCCAGAAGCATCAGAATGAGCCTCCGCTGCTTCGGCATGGAGTCCGTCATATATACGAACAGCGCTATGATGCCGCATACGGCGCTGAGCACCAGCATCACATCCGCCTGAAAATACTTCAATATGTCCATAAAACCTGAAACCTTTTCTTGTCAGTGAATATGTGTCACAAGCTCATTGCTGCTGACTGACGGGAATCAGCCTGTCCCGCATTCCCGGATCCTGTGTTCCCTGAGGAAACGGATGAACTCGTCCTCAGGAAGGGGTCTGGAAAAGTAAAAGCCCTGGATATAATCGCAGTTCATGCCCCTTAAGAGATCCACCTCATCGCCGGTCTCCGCGCCCTCTGCCACGAGGCGCTTTCCGATGCTCTGCATCATATGCACCGTGTGCTCCAGGATCATCCTTCCGTTCACGGAGGAGACCTCGTCGAGCATGCTCTTGTCGATCTTGATGAGACTTAAGGGAATGCTGTTTACCCGCTGAATGCTGGAATAGCCGATGCCGTAGTCGTCGAGGGCAAAGCTGTATCCCATCTCAATCAGCCTGCTCACGTTCTCCACCATGATCTCGTTGATATTCTCAAATGTGGTCTCCGTGATCTCCAGATTGATCCGCCCCGGATCGATCCGGTATGTCTTCTGAAGTGCGCCGATCTTATCCGGAAGAGCGCTCTCCATGCACTGTGCAACGGAGAGGTTGACCTCGATATAGGCAAGGCCGAGCGCATCCAGGTCGTGTTCCGATATAAATCGGAACACCCGCCCAAGAACCCGGTCTCCGATCGGAATGATATAGCCGAGCGTCTCCGCGGCGGGGATGAATATCGCCGGAGAGATCACGCCGTACTCCGGGTCGACGATGCGGGCCAGAGCCTCCGCGGAGCGGAAAGTGCCGGAGCGGACGTCGTAAATCGGCTGATAGTACATCTCGATATTCCCGTCTTTGACGGCCCGGTCCAGGATCTCCTCTATATGCATCTCGACGGCAAAGGTCCGGGATTTCGTGATATTCCCTGCGTAGAAGACACTCTGAGTGCGGTTGTCGATCTTCTGGAATTTGTGTCCCAGGCTTATGATGTCCTCCGCCGAGCAGAGATCTTCCGGACAGCGGATCAGGCAGATCTGCGGGTCAAACCGGGCACCCGCCCTCTCGCAGTTCCGGATCTTCTCTCTGGCCGCGTCCAGCATTCTCTCACTGTCATCCTTCGCGCCGCTCTCTCCGGTCTCCGCAATCAGGTAGATGCTGCCCGGACGCTCATGATAGATCTCAAGGCTCTGCCCCCTCCTTAGCGGAATCCCGCGTATCTCCCCGGCGACCTCCATGAGAAAGCTGTTGTAGCTGTGATCTCCCAGATAGTTCCGGATCTCAAGACTGTTGCGCATCCGGATCACGATGATCTGCACCCGCTCGCCCGACAGGACGATGCTATGGATATCCGACTGGTAGGATGCCCAGCTGAGCATTCCCACCTCGCTGTCCATGCGCTCCTCGGGTCTTAGGATCGCGAGCAGGATCAAAAGCTCTCCGAGCGCAGTGGAGAACATCTCCAGAAGCAGCCCCGGACGCAGAAACTGAATGAGAACAGCAAGATGGGCCAGCACGTAGACGGCGAGCAGGGGCCCCCACTTGTTTGCGGGCAGGTAGCGGCGGCAATAGATGCAGTATAAAAAGCCGACGAAGCCGTAAATGAGGGCGATCCCGTAGAAAGCCAGCATCAGCGGTCCGCGGGTGTACCCGGCTTCCCGGGTAACTGTGAACGCGCTGCCGGTAAACGGATTCTGGGCCAGCATCCCCAGGATGCAGGCATATGGCAGGAAGAACCCGACCTTTTTCCACGTCTTCCGAAGGAGGAACGTCGTCCTCGTCAGAGCCAGCAGGAAGAGGAGGAGAAGGACATTGTTCGCGTTTCTTAAGATCATGTATATATAAGTGGAGACGACACACACCACATAGCCCCGCTCTGTAAGCGGCGCCGCATTGTTCATGGCTTCCATGCCAAGATCTGCCGCTGCGCTAAACAGCGACACGAACACAACCGCGATGAACAGGCGGTTTGCATTTCCCTTGGTCATCCTCCGCGCATAGCAGATATACAGGATGATCAGGAAGACCGGTATGGAACATATGTCAAAATAAACAATACTCATGCCCGGTCAGCTCCTTGAGCGCATAACCCGACTTCCTGTCAGGATGAAGCTCGTAGTATCTCCTCTTGTCCTCGTACATCCTCTCATCCGCTATTCTGAGAGCAGTACGCACATTTCTACAGTCGTCCTCTACGTGACAGCCGATTGCGAGACTGACCTTGTCCTTTGCAAATTCCCTGACCAGGCGAAGCTTTTCATTCATATCCGGGAACGCAATGTCAGGAACAATCACCGTGAACTCATCACCGCCGGCGCGATAGATCTCCCCGTCGCCAAAGACCCGGCGAAGTACATTGGCGGCGGACCGGATGAGCTCGTCGCCGGCCGGATGGCCTTCGGAGTCATTCACTTTCTTAAGCCCGTTCAGGTCAGCAAAGAGAACGCCGACGCTTTTCCCGCGCGGTGCCTTTCCACTGCTCATGAGGTCCACGCAGTGATTCATCTCGTTTCGGTTCAGGACCCCGGTCAGCATATCCCTCGAGCTGAGGATCTGCAGCCGCCTAAGAAGCTGGTGGTTGCCGATCTCCGCCCCCAAAAGGAAGGTCGTCAGTTCCAGGGTCTCCTTGATTCTCGGAGTGTCCGCCGTGTTGAAATCCGTCACCCAGATATATCCGAGCCGCTCATGCTCGGATCTGAGCGGGAAGAGAACGATTGTTTTGACGCTGCTGTCGACAAGCGATCTGTGCCACCTTTGGTTCCGCTCCCTCACGACCTCCATGTCCCGGTCATTCTTGACAATGAGGCAGTTGCTGCCCGCGATGGTGTCCTCCCACGATTCCGCGAGGTCGTAGAAGGAATCGTCGAGAATCTCGGTCATGGGCTTATTGGGGAAATCCTCCGCGACATCCTCGCACAGGACGGAGCACGTGCGGGTGACCGGCTCCATGAGAAGAATGCAGGCCTGTCTCGCCATGCAGAGCTTGCGCAAATCCCTGATCACGTCGGCCATGGCGGCCTCGAAATCGGAGGTGCCGCGGAGCCTGATCGCGGTCTTAAGAACCGACTGCGCGAGATCCGAAGATACGTTTGACATTCTCTCAGAGTCCGCCGCCTGGTTGATCTCCATCGTATATGTGCAGTAGCTGAAGTTTTCGTCGTCCGACGCAAGGGGAAGAAATGTCATGTTGAACCACACGTCGAACCGGTCCGGGTGCGCATACGAGTGGAGGCACTTCTTCTCAACCGCTGCCCGGTAGCAGTAGTCCTCGAAATTGAGGTCTCTCGGCAGATA
>CADCPJ010000292.1 GCA_902803245.1 uncultured Lachnospiraceae bacterium
AGTGTCCGCAATCTCAAGCCCGCGCATGAGTCCCACCCCGCGGTGGGCGAGGATGACCGGATACTTATCTTTCAGCGCATCGAGCCCCTTCTTAAGATAGGGCGTGATCTGCCGGACGTGCCCGACCACGTCGTGCGCGGCGAAGAGGTCGAATACCTTCGACACCGCGGCCGTCGCGAACGGATTTCCGCCGTAGGTCGTGCCATGGTCGCCCGGGCACAGGGAAGCTTCCGCGAGTTTTTTATTTAAGACAAATGCCCCGACCGGCACCCCGCATCCGAGGGCCTTCGCCGTGCACAGGATGTCCGGCTTTATGCCGTATTTCTCATAAGCCCACATCGAGCCAGTGCGTCCCATGCCGCACTGTACCTCGTCGAGGATGAGGACGATGTCCCTCTCATCGCAGAGCTCTCTTAAGCCCTTCAGGAATTCTTCTTCCGCCGGGAAGATGCCGCCCTCGCCCTGTACGGTCTCAACGATAACGGCGCATGTTTTATCCGTCACGGCGCTCTCTACGCTTGTAAGGTCGTTGAAGTCCGCCAGGCGGATTCCTCCGACCAGGGGGCGGAAGGGCTCCTGATAGTGCTCATTTCCCGTGACGGAGACCGCAAATGCCGTGCGCCCGTGGAAAGAGTCCTTCATCGCGATGATCTCATGGCGCTCGCTCCCGTACTTCGCGTAGGAGTACTTGCGCGCCGCCTTCAAAGCGCCCTCGATGGCCTCCGCGCCGCTGTTCGTGAAAAAGGCCTTGTCAAGCCCCGAAGAGAGCACCAGCTTCTTTGCGGCCTTAGCGAGCGGCTCGTGGTAATAGAGGTTGGAAGTGTGGAGCACCTTCTTCGCCTGCTCAAGGAGGGCCTCGTCGTATCCCGGGAAATGATACCCCAGCGCATAGACCGCAATCCCCGCCATAAAGTCCAGGTACTCCCTTCCTTCCATGTCCCAGACGTGCATGCCCTCTCCCCTCGAGATGGCGATCGGGAAGCGGTTGTAGGTGTGCAGCACATATTCCTCTGTCTCATCGATGACCTGTTTCTGATTCAGCATATCCAGTTCCATCCCTTCAAACGGCAGAAAATAATCTCCGGTTCCATTTTTTTAGCGTAACGCTCAAACGGCAGAAAATAATCTCCGGTTCCTTTTTTTAAGCGTAACGCTTCGCATCATTTTTCAAAATGGCGGTGCCGATGCCCCGGTTGGTGAAGATCTCGAGGAGCATGCAGTGGTGGATGCGTCCGTCCAGGATGTGGACCCGCCTCGTGCCGCATTCGATCGCCTCGATGCAGTTCTTAAGCTTCGGCAGCATGCCGCCTCCGGCATTTCCCTCGGCGATGAAGCGCTTCGTCTCATCGACCGTGAGCTCCGAGATGAGCGTGGTCGGGTCAAGGGGGTTCCTGTATACGCCCTCGATGTCGCTGAGAAAGACCAGCTTCTCCGCCTTCTCCGCCGCCGCGATCGCGCAGGCCGCGTCATCCGCGTTGACGTTGTAGGACATATAGTCCTCTTCGCCAAGACCTATAGGGCATATGACGGGGACGTAGTCGTGCTCGATCAGGGTGTCGATGAGGCTCGTGTCGACGCTCGTGACTTCGCCCACGTATCCGAGGTCAATCCCGGAGTCGAGGACGCGCTTCTTCACGCGCATCGTGCCTCCGTCCTTGCCGGAGATGCCGCAGGCCTTGACGCCGTTTTCCTCCATGTACTGGACGAGCCCCTTGTTGACCTTTCCGAGGACCATCTCGGCGATCTCCATGGTATCTTTGTCCGTGACCCTCAGCCCGTTCACAAACTCGGGAGTCCCGCCGTTAAGCTTCACCCACCTGCTGATCTCCTTGCCGCCGCCGTGCACGATGATCGGCTTCATGCCGACAAGCTTTAAGAGGGCGACGTCCTGGATCACGCTCTTTTTGAGGGAGGAGTCCTTCATGGCCGAGCCGCCGTACTTGACAACGATTTTCTTTCCCGCGAATTCGCGGATGTAGGGCAGCGCCTCGATCAGCACGTCCGCCTTACCGATCCACATATCCATATTGTCCATAGCATTTTCCTCAATTCTTTATGAGCGGTAATCGGCGTTGATGCTCACGTACTCGTGCGTCAGGTCGCAGCCCCAGGCGCTGGCGGATTCGCTGCCCGCGTTCATGTCGGCAATGCAGCGGATCTCGTCTTTGGAGAGGATCGCGGCCGCGTACTCCTCGTCGAAGGGGAGAGGGACGCCGAGCCTGTACACGACGAGGCTGCCCGCGCTGCTTAAAAGAGTCAGCGTCACTTTGTCGGGATCGAAGTCCACCCCGGAGTAGCCGAGCGCGCACAGGATCCTTCCGAAGTTCGCGTCGTGGCCGGCGATGGCCGCCTTGGTGAGGTTCGAGGAGACGACGGAGCGGGCGAGAACCCTGGCGTCCCTCCTCGATGATGCGTGGATCACATCGCACTCGAAGAGGCAGGTCGCCCCTTCGCCGTCCTTTGCCATCATTTTCGCAAGAGCGGTGCAGACTTCGAGGAGTCCTTCAAGGAAGGTGCGGTAGTCGTCATTTTCCTCACTGATCTCCTTATTTCCGGCGAGCCCGTTGGCCATGAGGAGGCAGGTGTCGTTCGTGGATGTGTCCCCGTCCACGGAGATCATATTGAAGGTCTCCGGAACGACGGCGGAGAGCGCCTTCTGAAGCATTTCCCCGGAAATGGCGGCGTCCGTCGTGAGGAAGCTGAGCATCGTGCACATATTCGGGTGGATCATGCCGGAGCCCTTCGTGCATCCGCCAAGAGATGCCTTCGTCCCGTCCGAGAACTGCAGGGATACGGCCGCCTCCTTGGAAATGGTATCCGTCGTCATGATCGCAGCCGCCGCGGACGTGCCGGCGTCGAGGCTTGAAGAGAGCTTTCCGGCGAGGACTTCCACGCCGGCCGTGATCCTGTCGATCGGGAGCTGCATCCCGATGACGCCGGTGGAAGCGACGAGCACTTCCTTCTCACCGATCTTCAGCTCCGAGGCGGCCTTTGCGGCCGTCTCCAGACAGTACCGCATCCCCTCCTCCCCGGTGCAGGCGTTGGCCACTCCGGCATTCACGACGACGGCCCTGCCGGTGCCAAGCTTTACGATCTCGCGGTCCCAGAGCACCGGGGCTGCCTTCACTACATTTGTCGTAAATGTACCCGCTATCACACAGGGCGTCTCAGAGAATATCATCGCCATGTCGTCGCGGTCTTTTTTTCGGATTCCGGCAGCGCAGCCCGCGGCTAAAAAGCCCGCCGCAGCCGTCACGCCGCCCGCTGTCTTCGTCACGCTCATTTTTATGATCCTCCTTGCGCGCCTCACATCTTATAAGGGCAGCCGGCCACGGCGCGCTATGCGGCAGGCCGGAAGTGTCCCCTTTTATGGGATGCGCACTCGATTTGTGAAATGTGTCCTCTTTTATGGGACGGCACTCTGTTTGTGAAATGTGTCCTCTCCTATGGGATGGCACTTTATTTGTGAAATGTGTCCTCTCCTGCGGCATCAGAACGGCATCGGGACAGTCTTAAGTCCCGCCGTCTCGTCAAGCCCGAACATCACGTTCATGTTCTGCACGGCCTGCCCGGCTGCGCCCTTCCCGAGGTTGTCGATGGCGCCGAGCATGATCAGCCGGCCCGTGCGGGAATCGACCGCCACGCTTATGTCCGCGTAGTTGCTTCCCTTCACCCATCTCGTCTCGGGAAGCTTCCCCTTCGGCAGGAACCGGACAAACGGCTCGCTCTCATAGCTCTTCCGGTACGCCTCCCTCACGGCCTCCTCTCCTGCACCGTCCCGAAGAGACGCATAGGCCGTGACGAAGATGCCGCGGTCCATGGGGATGAGGTGCGGTGTGAACTGCACGGTGACCTTCTCTCCCGCCGCTTCGCCGAGCTGGTCCTCGATCTCGGGGGTGTGCCTGTGCGTCGTCACGCCGTAGGCCTTCACGCTCTCGTTGACCTCGCAGAAGAGGTTCGGCACCTTCGCGCCCCGCCCGGCCCCGCTCGTCCCCGACTTGGCGTCGATGATCAGCGTGGAGGGATCGATGAAGCCCCCGCGGATCGCAGGTGCGGCAGCGAGGATGCTGCAGGTCGGGAAGCACCCCGGATTGGCGACGATCCTTGCGCCTCTTATGTCCTCCCTCCTAAGCTCGGGCAGTCCGTACACGGCCTCGGGGAGAAATTCCGGCGTCGGGTGATGAATCCCGTACCACTCCTCGTAGCGGGCCGGGTCCTTGATCCGGTAGTCCGCGGACAGATCGATGATCTTCGTGTTCTGGAGGAGCGCCTCGCTCACCCTGGCCGCGCAGAATCCCTGCGGTGTCGCCGTGAAGATGACATCTGCCCTCTTTCCGAGCTCGTCAAGATTGTCGTCCAGGCATTTTGCATCCACGAGCTCGAAGAAATTGCCGTAGATATCCGCATAGGGCTCGTCCACATAGCTTTTGGAGCCGTACCAGACGATCTCCGCCTCCGGGTGATTTAAGAGGATGCGGATGAGCTCCGCCCCCGCATAACCTGTCGATCCGATGATTCCAACCTTGATCATGATGCATCTCCTTTGCGCAAGAAAATGAGTTCGCTCTATTTTATGCCAGCAAATCCAAAATGTAAAGCACCCAATTATGCATAAATATACACGTTAATGCATAATTATACACATCAAACTGACGAATCTTACTTAAATGATGGGAATGGGAGTTGCATAAAGTCTGTATCTGCTGTATACTTCCAAGCGTTCCGTCAGGAAAAGGCGGCAGCGCCATTTCCAAAGACGGGTTTTCGGAAGAAGTTCTGCAAAGAGGCTCAGACAGGAAAGATCCGCTGCAGGGCTTAAGCAAAAAAACTGCGCTGCAGGGCTTAAGCAGAAAAAGCTCCGCTGCAGGACTTAAGCAAAAGAGCTGCGATGCAGGGCTTAAGCAAAAAAGCTGCGCTGGAGGGCTTAAGCAAAAAACTGCGATGCAGGGCTTAGCAAAAGAGATCGGCAAACGAATATGGTTTTAGGAGGCAATTGATCTATGGCAAATGAAAAAGTAGTTCTCGCGTATTCCGGCGGGCTTGACACCACGGCCATCATTCCCTGGCTGAAGGAGAATTTCGGTTACGACGTCATCGCGGTCTGCATCGACTGCGGACAGGGAAATGAGCTGGACGGGCTTGATGAGAGGGCAAAGCTCTCCGGCGCTTCGAAGCTCTATATCGAAGATATCAACGACGATTTTGCGGAAAACTACATCATGCCCTGCGTAAAGGCCGGAGCCGTCTATGAGAACAAGTACCTGCTCGGCACATCCATGGCCCGCCCCGCCATCGCGAAGAAGCTGGTCGAGATCGCACGCAAGGAGGGCGCAAGCGCCATCTGCCACGGCGCCACCGGCAAGGGAAATGACCAGATCCGCTTC
>CADCPJ010000293.1 GCA_902803245.1 uncultured Lachnospiraceae bacterium
ACCTATGGAAATGTCCACATTTCTTTGGATGAAGCCCTTGCTTCCTGGACAGGACAGCTGGAGAGCGTCTTCCCGTCGAAAGCACCGGCGGAGGAAGAGGGGCATGGGGTGGACCTGCCTCTCTGTAAGGAGAAGAGCATTGCGGTCTGCGGGCACAGGATCGCTGAGCCGCGCGTCTTTATCCCGGTGTTCCCGGGGACGAACTGCGAGTACGACTCGGCGAGGGCATTCGAGGCAGCGGGCGCGAAAGTGACGACGCGCGTCTTTCGGAACCTCACGGAGCAGGACATCAGGGACAGCGTGGAGGAATTCCGGAAGGAGATCGAAAATGCCCAGATTATTATGTTCCCGGGCGGCTTCTCCGCGGGCGACGAGCCGGACGGCTCGGCCAAGTTCTTTGCGACGGCCTTCCGGAATGCGAAACTGAAAGAGGCGGTGGAGATGCTGCTGTGTGAGCGCGACGGACTGGTGCTTGGCATCTGCAACGGCTTCCAGGCCCTCATCAAGCTGGGCCTTGTCCCTTACGGAAAGATTATAGGGCAGACGGCATACTCGCCGACGCTCACATACAACACCATCGGCCGCCACATTTCCCGCATGGTTTACACGAAGGTGGTGTCCAGAAGATCGCCGTGGCTTCAGGGGGCTGAGCTCGGAGGCGTCTACGTGACCCCCGCCTCCCACGGGGAGGGCCGCTTCGTCGCGAGCAGGGAGTGCATCGAGGCGCTCGCTTCGTCCGGCCAGATCGCGACCCGCTACTGCGACCCGTCCGGCCGCGTGACAATGGACAGCGAATGGAACGTCAACGGCTCCTACTGCGCCGTTGAGGGCATCACATCCCCCGACGGACGCGTCTTCGGCAAGATGGCCCACATAGAGCGCCGCGGCGACGGCGTCGCCATGAACATCTTCGGCGAGCAGGACATGAGAGTGTTCCGCTCCGGCGTGGAATATTTTATGTAAACAAAAACGTGACATTGGGGACAGTCCCCATTGTCACGTTTTTCTGCACGATGTGACTTGATTTCTTTAGAATAATTATTATAATATAGAACTATATGTTGATTGCACACAATTTAATGGCATGCTCTTAAAAATGCCCGGAAGTGGGCTGCAGCCTGCAAAAAACAGATTGCCTCTTGCAGAACAGACGGAATTCGATTTACAGAACAGACTGTCTTTTGCATAAAGAGCGGATTGCAATTTGCGAAAAACGGGCTGTCCTTTACAGAAAGTGATTGTGGTTTATGGAATTTACGATGATTGAAACCGGGTGGGTGTCGCTGCTCCCTCCTGTGATTGCGATTGCGCTGGCACTCATCACCAAGGAAGTCTATTCTTCCCTCTTTGCCGGCCTGTTCTCGGGTATGCTGATCTATGCGTTTGCAAGCGGAGGGACGATCCTGTCCGCCGTGGCGGCGACTTTCGACATGATGTGTTCGAAGATTGCGGACAACGCCTATATGATTCTGTTCCTCGGCCTTCTGTGGGCGGTCGTGCTCCTTGTGTCAAAGTCGGGGGGCTCTGAAGCTTACGGAAAATGGGCCGGCAGCAAGCTGAAGAACAAGCGCTCCGCGTCTCTTGCCACTTCACTTCTCGGGATACTTGTTTTCATCGATGACGGCTTCAACTGCCTCACGGTGGGGACTGTGATGAGACCGGTGACGGACAGAATGCACATCTCGAGGGAGAAGCTGGCCTATATTATTGATGCCACTGCCGCGCCCGTGTGCATCATCGCCCCGGTGTCGAGCTGGGCGGTGGCCGTTGCGAGCGAAGTGAGCGAGACCGGGGGATTCAACATCTTCCTGTCCACAATTCCCTACAACCTGTACGCCCTCCTCACCATCCTCATGGTGCTTACGATCACCATCACAGGGAAGGATTTCGGCCCCATGCGGAAGGCGGAGGAGCAGGCGCTAAAGGGCATCGACGAAAAGAAGACGTCGTCTGCTGAAAATGAACCAAAGGGAAAGGTCATCGACCTCGTTCTTCCGATTGTTGTGCTGATTGTCTGCGCAATTCTGGGAATGGCATATGTCGGCGGCTTCTTTAATGGCGTCAGCTTCTCCGAGGCCATCGGATACAATCCGACTGCGGGCCTCACGCTCGGCGCATTTGCGGGCCTCATCACTGCATTCCTGCTCTATGTTCCCAGAAAGATCATGAAGCCGAAGGAGTTCATCGGAAACATCGTCTCCGGGATCGGCAGCATCGTGCCGCCGATGCTGATCCTCATTCTGTCCTGGAGCCTCGGCGGAGTCTGCCGCCAGATGATCGGGACCGGCGTCTTTATCTCCGGATTCGTAAGCAGGTCCAACCTGCCGCTTGGTTTCCTGCCGCTGCTGATCTTTGTCATCGCCGCAGTCATGAGCTTTTCCATGGGCACTTCCTGGGGAACGTTCGGCATGCTGATCCCCATCGTCACGATGATCTGCTCCGCGGAAGGGGCAGGAGCGTACCTGATTCCCGCGCTGGGAGCGACACTGGCCGGATCGGTCTACGGCGACCACTGCTCGCCGATTTCCGACACGACGATTCTCTCGTCGACGGGAGCGGACTGTGAGCACATACGCCACGTGGAGACGCAGCTTCCCTATGCGACGCTGGTTGCCGTGGTCTGCGCGGTCGGATATCTGATTGCGGGATTCACGCTGACTCCATGGATTTCTGTCGCAGTGGGAGCGGCTCTTCTCATCTGCGCGGTCCTGGTGCTAAGCCGGGTCGGATGGAAGGAAAAATAAGATCATTCTTCTTTTTATAAAGTCTTGACACGGATGTTTGTATTATATATAATGATTTGGTGGTCGCGAGTCGGCCGACAAGATCAGATGGCGAGGTAGCTCAGCTGGCTAGAGCACGCGGTTCATACCCGCGGTGTCGAGGGTTCAAGTCCCCC
>CADCPJ010000294.1 GCA_902803245.1 uncultured Lachnospiraceae bacterium
AATCTGCCCTGATAAGAACGAACGCCAAACGTATCACAGCAATGTGCTGCAGCTGGCTGTCTCCCTGGGTTATCTCATCCTCTGGATTTTCAATTCTCCGCGGCGGCAAAGTAACAGCGGCAAAGTAACAGACACAAGTTCTGATTGACTTCTGTCTATCGGCGAAAATGTGGCAGAACAAAATAGGGTGACAATGGGGACAGTCCCCAATGTCACGTTGACATAATTTGGACAGCCTCAGCTTTGAGCAGAAATCCATGCTTCGCTGTTTCGTGGTTAAGATCAGCGAGCTTGTATGAACTGCCTGTGTAGGAGAACAGATAACGATGAAAAAAGAGCGCAGCCTGAGTGGTGTCATACTCGTTGCGTCGCTGCTTCTGGCGGTTACGTTAATACACACCTGGATTTTATATACACAGACGCACAACCAGACCAGACAGTCCGGTGCGTACCAGCTCGGGGCTGTGAGCGGCAGACTGGAGTCCACGATCAGCGACGCCAAAAACCTGACGATGCAGCTGGCGATAGAGGCCAGAGAATACCTCGAAGATAAGGATTCCCTTGAGGAATATATCTATGACCGGAAGAGAGAACTGCTTACGGAGAACATCGGCGCTTTCAACCTCTATGTCGCCGGGAAGGATTTCTGTTTCATCCCCGATTTTGACATGCCGGAAGACTATGTTGCGACAGAACGGGTATGGTACACGGGGGCGATTCAAAACAGAGGAAAGGCTTATGTATCCTCCCCTTATCAGGACGCGATGACAGGCGAGATCTGCTATACTGTCTCCGTGATGCTGGGGGACGGCGAGACAGTCCTGGCTGTGGATTACACCATGGAGCGCATCAGGGACTACATCGTGCAGATGTCGAGCGACGCCATCGATGCCGTCATCGTCACGGATGAGGGAGTGATCGCCGGGTGCTCTGATGAATCACTGGTAGGTAAAAGGCTCACAGACACAATCCCTGATTACGCGGGTATCTACAACAGCGCGAAGAACCGGGACGGAGTTGCCTCCGGAAGGGTGAAGGATGGGTTTTTCTTCGAGAACCTCTTCGCGGCACAGTCCTCGGGCGGCTGGATATTTATCGTCAGCATCAGCGACTGGGAACTCTACAAGAACGCCTACATACAGCTTCTTGTGACGATCGTGCTCTCACTGGCGCTCTTTTCCATCATCATCATACTGTACATGGGGACGATGAAAAGCCGTGAGAAGGCGGAGCACGCGCTGCGCTCCAGGGAAGAGTTTCTCTCCCGGATCACGCTTGAATTCGCTGATCCTCTGAAGAGCATACTGAGCTATTCCAGCCGTGAGAGCTATGAGCGGGCGGAGGATTATGAGGAGGCTATGGCCAGCATCCATACGCAGGGAATGCGGCTGTCCGAGATGCTCTCGCAGATCATGTCATACAAGAGCATCGTCCTCGTTGGAGATAAGGAGGCGAAGCGGGAGAAGGCCAGCGGGCTGAATAAGCGGTTTCGGACACTTGTGCTGGCGGTATTATTTGCCGTTATGCTTGTGAGCCTCTATGCGAACATCTCATCCGCCTATACCATGGGCAACGCCCGGATGAAGGAAGTGGCAAGCGAGTACGTCTTCCACCTCTCGGAATGGATCGACACCCAGAAGAGTATACTGGATATGTTCGTCAGCACCCTGTCCACCAATCCCGGGATGCTCTCCGATTACGAGGGCACTGTCGCCTGGCTGGACAGGATCACGCGGCAATATCCCGAAATCTCCGTGACATATATGACAAATCCCTCCCTTCCGCACACCGTGTATATGAGCAACGGCTGGGAGCCGGATGCGGACTGGCATGTGGAGGAGCGCCAGTGGTATATTGATACACTGAATTCCAGGGAAGGCTGGAGCATATCGGCCCCCTATTACGACGAGCAGACGGGCGGCTACTGCGTGACGCTCTCGAAGGTAGTCTATGATTCGGAGACCGGGGATTTCCTTGGAGTATTCGGTATCGATTTCTTCATGGATAAACTGGTGGACATCCTGGGGGGCAGCTATACGGAGAGCGGCTACGCCTTCCTGGTAGATCCGGAAGGTGAGATCATCAATCATCCGTATGGTGTCTATCAGATGAGCCGGGACAGCTCGACGAACATTTCCACCCTCCCGTACGGAGAGATCCGGGCGGACGGGGAGACAACCACCGTTTTCAGGGATTACGACGGGGAACTGAGGGTGCTGATCGCTCTCAGGAATGATATATCGGGCTTCTCCGTATACTCTGTCTCCGGCGTCTGGAAGATCTACGGCATGGCGATCCTCTATGGCACCGTGTGTGTGCTGGCGTTCGTTTTCTGCATGGTGCTGATCTACAGGCTGCTCACGAACCTGATCCGCTGGCAGGAAAAGACGACCCGGGAACTGAAGGAATCGGCGGACGCGGCGATCTCCGCCGGAAAGGCGAAGAGTTCATTTCTTGCGCAGATGTCCCATGAGATCCGCACGCCGATCAATGCTGTCCTCGGTATGAACGAGATGATCCTCCGGGAATCGGATGATGCTTCTATCCGTGAATATGCCGCGAACATCCAGTCATCGGGCAGGACGCTGCTCTCTCTGATCAACAGCATCTTGGATTTTTCCAAGATTGAAGACGGCAAAATGGAGCTCGTGCCTGTAAAGTACGATCTCTCATCCATGATCAACGATCTGGTCAATTCCATCTCTGAGCGCGCCAGGAACAAGGGTCTGGAGTTTGTGCCGGAGGTCGACAGCGCGCTGCCCTGCACGCTGTTTGGTGATGACGTGCGCATCCGCCAGGTGATCATGAACCTGCTGACCAACGCGGTGAAGTACACGGAAAAAGGCAGGGTGACTCTGGTGATCTCCGGAAAAAAGATGCCGGAGAACAAGCTCCTTATGTTCGTGGCGGTACGCGATACGGGCATAGGAATCCGAAGGGAGGATATGGGTAAGCTCTTTGAATCCTTTGCCAGGCTGGATGAAGAGAGGAACCGGAACATCGAAGGCACCGGGCTGGGCATGTCCATCGTGAACCGCCTGCTTGACCTCATGGGAACTTCTCTTCAGGTGGAGAGCGAGTACGGCCGTGGTTCGGAATTCTCGTTTGAACTCACACAGGGGATCATCAATGAATCGCCGATCGGTGACTTCACGGATCGCCTTAAGAAGAGCGCAGGCAGGAATGAGGAGGAGAAATACCTTTACGCACAAGGGGCTTCCATCCTCGTGGTGGACGACAACGACATGAACCGCAAGGTGGCACGGAGCCTGATGAAACGCAACGGCATCGTGCCGGACGAGGCAGCCTCCGGCGCGGATGCGATTGAAATGATTGCCGCGAAGGCCTACGACATCGTGTTCCTGGATCATATGATGCCGAAAATGGACGGCGTGGAGACACTGAAGCGGTTAAAGGAAAGAAACCTGATCCGGCAGGACTGCACAGTGATCGCATTGACTGCAAATGCTGTGTCCGGGGCCCGGGAGCGGTATCTGGAGAGTGGTTTTGACGATTACCTGTCCAAGCCTATCGAAGTGTCACAATTGGAGAAGAAGCTCGCCGCTCATCTTCCGGCGGAGAAGGTAACGTGGAGGACAACCGGTCCGGCCGGTGAAAGCGCATCGAAAACTCACGTGGAAGAAAAAACCAGGGAGATGCATTCGGACTCTGTGCCGCAGTCTGAGCCGGATGCGTCGAATGACTATATGGAGTTTGAGCCGGATGCGTCGAATGGTTATATGGAATTTGAGCCGGATACATCGAATGACGTGATGGAGTTTGAATCGGATGCGCCCGGGGAGGATGAAGCGGTGAAAGAGCCGCAGACGACGGATATTCTGACAGCCCGGCTCAAAAAACTTGGGATCGACACTGAAGCGGCCTTGCGCTATTGCGGTGATGATTCGGAACTCTACCGGGAGCTGCTTGGCGATTATGTGAAATCCTGCCCGGATAAGGGTGCGGAACTCGACCGGTATTATGACAGCGCCATGTGGCATGATTTTGAAGTGAACATCCACGCGCTGAAAAACACATCCAAAACAATAGGCGCGATGGCGCTTTACGAAAAGGCCCTGGCTCTTGAGGAGGCAGCGGAGAGAGGCGACGTGGACTATATCAGGGAAAGCTATTCCGGATTCAGATCGGAATATCAGAAGCTTTCAGAGGCAATACAGGCAGCCATGCAGATGGCGTGAAAGAAGGGAGAGGTATCATACAATGGCAGACTGGGTAATCGTAGTGGATGACGACGAGGCCAATCTCAAGATAGCCGGACGCATCTTAAGCCGGGCGAATATGCGCGTGACGGCTATAAAATCGGGCCGGGCACTTCTGGAATATATGCGCGATCGGGAGGTGCCCGACCTGATCCTGCTGGATATCAAGATGCCGGGCATGGATGGGTTTGAAACCCTTAATGCCCTTCGCGCCACCGAAAAGGGCAGGCATGTCCCGGTCATCTTTCTCACTTCGGACGAGAAGGAGGAGACAGAGGTGAAGGGGCTTTCCCTGGGGGCCATGGACTTCATCAAAAAACCCTTTGTGCCGCAGGTACTGACCCTGCGTGTCCGCCACATGGTCGACCTGGACCACCTTCAGAGAAATCTGGAAAGTGAGGTCGAGAAGAAGACCCGGGAAAATCAGGAGCTGTTCCTGCAAGTTGTGTCTTCCCTCGCTTCCGCCATTGACGCGAAGGATACCTACACGAACGGCCATTCCAGCCGTGTGGCTCAATATTCCAGGGAAATAGCCCGCCGCGCCGGATACGACAGAGAACGGATGCAGAACATCTATATGATGGGCCTGCTCCACGATGTCGGGAAGATCGGTATTCCTGACTCCGTGATCAATAAGCCTGCCCGGCTTACGGATGAGGAATATGACCTCATCAAGACTCATCCGATTATGGGCGCGAAAATCCTTGAAAATATCAGGAAGATGCCGGAACTGGCCAATGGAGCCAGGTGGCACCATGAGCGCTACGACGGAAAGGGGTATCCGGATGGTATTAAGGGCACGGATATCTCGGAGGAAGCGCGGATCATCGCCGTAGCGGATGCATACGATGCCATGTCGAGCCACAGGAGCTATCGGGAGCCGCTGCCGCAGGAGGCTGTGCGGGCGGAGATCGAGAAGGGCAAGGGGACGCAGTTTGATCCCGGATTCGCGTCCATCATGCTGGAAATGATCGATGAAGATACGGACTACACCATGCGGGAAAAGTAAGCCGGTCTTACTTGCCGAAGTGCCCTGTGTATGAAAGACAATTTTGTTAACGTCTGTAAGAGGTAAGCGCATATGTGGATGATTAACTGTCTGCTGCTGATCATTGGCACAGTGGCGGGCGTATGCGGCATAAGCTTCTATATCCGGAATCGGGAAGCTGTCGGCAGGCTGCGGTTTTATATCTTTGCTTATGGTATCTGCTCCGCGGTCTGGTGCATTTTTTTCGCTCTGATAGGAATTTGCGATGACTTTGGTATTTGCAGCCTGTTCCGCAAGATCGGCGATATCGGCATAGTCTCCTTTCTGATCGCCGAGACATTTCTGGGGGCGGACATGTGCGGCCTGAAAGAAAAAACGGCGGGCTTTTTTAAAGCGCTTTCCATCGTTCTTGGCGTGGTGGATTATCTGTTTTATGCACAGGATAAGGTGAGTACATTTGTCCGTATAGGAAACCGCACCACCTGGATCGCCAATCCCGAAGGCTCGTTCAACAGAGCCATTCACAGCGCTTACATTGCGGTCACATTTATTGTGCTGTTTTCGTTTGTGATAGTTTGGTACAGAAACAACAAGGTAAAGCGTTTGAGAAGATTCCTTCGTCTGTTCATCATTTCAAACTATCTGATGCTTTTCTTTACGATCCCCGATACATTTCTGCCCATCATAGGGCAGCCTGCCGTAGCGACCTCCGGAATCGGAGCGGCCTTGTGCGCCATCGTCATCTGGTACGGCGCAACCCGGCTTGGCTCTTTTGATATCCGCATGGGAAATCTGCGGGACAAGATGTTTGACTTTATGGAGGTCGGCGTGGTGGTGATGGACACGGACAAAAAGATCGTGCTCTTGAACCGGTATGCCGATAATCGCATGGAGTACTCCAAATCGTGCGGAAAGCCGATCTGGGAATATATGGACATCTCGGAAGCGGAAGCGCTGACATTGCTGGATGCTTCGGTGAGCGAGATTCAAACGGTACAGCTTCGCAATGCCAACAGGTCCAAGGTCTATTCCATCCGTCTGAGCGCGGTTAAGGATAACTTCGGCGAGGTGTTCTGCTTCCTGTGCGTGTTTGTGGATGTGACGGAGGAGGTGAAAGCGGTCACCAAATACGAGATCGCAAGCCGGGCCAAGAGCCGGTTCCTGGCACAGATGTCCCATGAGATACGCACGCCGATCAATGCGGTGCTGGGCATGAACGAAATGATTCTGAGGGAGTCGGAGGATGCCAATATCCTTGAATATGCCGGCAACATAGATTCTGCGGGAAAGACGCTCCTAAGCCTGATCAACAGCATCCTCGACTTTTCAAAGATAGAGGACGGCAAGATGGAGATTGTACCGGTCAGGTACGACACGGTTTCCCTCATCAACGACCTGTACCATTCCATTGTACAGCGGGCGGACGCCAAGGGGCTGGAGCTCGTGACAGACGTGGATGAGACGCTGCCCTGCGCACTTATCGGAGACGATGTGCGTATCTCGCAGGTCATCATGAACCTTCTGACCAATGCGGTGAAGTATACGGAGAAGGGAAGCGTCACGCTCTCCATCCGCGCCGCCGGGAGAAATGAAGGAAGGGTGAAGCTGTCCGTATCCGTCAGGGACACCGGGATCGGCATACGGCAGGACGATATGGGGAGACTCTTTGAATCCTTCGAGCGCCTGGACGAGGTCCGGAATCACAATATTGAGGGAACCGGTCTAGGCATCTCCATCGTCAAGAGCCTGCTTGATATGATGGGCAGCGAGCTCAAAGTGGAAAGTGAATATGGCGTGGGCTCCGTGTTCTCTTTTATGATAGAGCAGGACGTCTCTGACGAAACTCCCATCGGGGATTACGGAAAGCGGCAGAAGGAAAGCAGGGCACACAGGGATGAGGAGGTCGTCATTCATGCGCCGGATGCCCGGATCCTCGTGGTGGACGACAACGACATGAACAGGAAGGTTGCAAGAAACCTGCTGAAGCTCTGCGGCATCAAGCCGGATGAGGCGGGCTCGGGGACGGAAGCGATCGGGCTCATGCGGCGGAACATCTACGACATCGTGTTTCTGGACCACATGATGCCGGGCATGGACGGCATCGAAACGCTTCACAGGCTTGAGGAGGAAAAGCTGGTGCCCGGAAATACGGTCATGATCGCGCTCACAGCCAACGCCGTGGTCGGCGCCCGGGAAACTTATCTGGCTGAGGGCTTCAAGGATTACATCTCAAAGCCGATCGAATTTAAGCACCTGATGGAGAAGCTGCAGGAATATCTGCCGGAACGCGCGTATGGAGACAGCGGCATGGACAACCCGCCTGATGGAGTGAAGAGCGACCATCATTTCCCGATGGAATCTTCTTCGGAAGGTGATACGGACATCATGGAATATTCTTCGGAAGGCGATACGGGCATCATGGAATTTGAAGCGGGAGGCGAAGAAATATTCGAATTCGGCCTGGAGGATGAAAACAGTACCAGGTGCTGCGAATCCGGCGCGCGCAGCGCGAAATACGATGTGAAGCGCCTTGAAGAAGCGGGAATCGACGTGTCTGCCGGACTTCGCTACTGCGCTGATGACGAGACACTCTATTTTGAAATGCTGGATGAGTTCCTTGCATCCTGCGAAGGAAAGCTCAGGGAGACAGAGCGTCTTCTTGCTGATGAGGACTTACATGGTTACGAGGTGGCAGTCCATGCATTTAAGAGCAACGTCAAAATGATCGGCGCGATGTCTGTATATGAGGAGGCCGGAAAACTCGAAGAGGCTGCAGAGAGAGGCGACACTCAATATATCAGGCAGCAGCATGGCGGCATGAATCATCATGCCAGGGAATTGACAGATGCAATCCGCCAAAGTATCGGGTGAGAATACAAGACCGGAAGGGTTACAGATCGCACTTCATT
>CADCPJ010000295.1 GCA_902803245.1 uncultured Lachnospiraceae bacterium
GGAAAGAGATGCGATTTTTCCCCTCATCGCGCTTAAGGACTGGAATAATTCCCGTGTTCGTGGCATTATTATAAGTATTACTGTTCAGCACCCCAGGCATTCGGGATGCTTTTTCGACCCTCATTGTCTCTGCCTGATTTTCACTCTGATTTTGAGGGGCGCTGAATCGTTGCATTTTCCCTATCAGGTCTACATTAAGGAGGCACGCAGCATGGACGAACAAAAGAGGCGGGCGGCAAGGAAGAAGCGGCAGCTTGAGCGCCGGCGCCGTCTCCGCATGATCTATTCCATGATCGCGCTCACGATCCTCCTTCTGGTCGTGATCCTCGTGGCCGGACTCATGCAGAGCAGCAAGATGAAGGACTCCAAGGTGAAGGAGGCAAAGGCCGCCGAGATCGCGAAGGAAGAGGCGGAGATCGCGGCAAGGAGAGCCGCCATCAAGGAGGCCGGGGAGATTGCCGGGACTTACGACTACGACGGGGCCATCGCCCTCCTGCAGCAGCAGGAGAACTACGACACGGATTCCGAGCTCATCAATGCCATCGCCAGTTTTACGGCGACGAAGTCCTCCCTCGAGGCCAAGGACCCGCTGACCGTCCCCCACATCTTCTATCACTCCCTGATCGTGGATACGGACCGGGCATTTGACGAGGCAAAATGGGGTGAGGAGACAGTGGCCGGCATCAACGCCTGGATGACCACCATCGAGGAGTTTGACAAGATCACGCAGCAGATGTACGACAACGGCTGGGTTCTCATCCGGATGAGGGATCTCGTAAACGAGACCACGGACAGCGACGGGACGGTTCATTTTACAAAAAACAAGAGCCTCCTGCTCCCGCCGGACAAGCACCCTTACGTCCTCTCCATCGACGACTGGAGCTACTACCACTCCTATGACGGCAAGGGGTACGGCGACAAGGCGGTGATCGACAAGGACGGACTCGTCAAGATCCAGTACACGGATGCCGAGGGCAACGTCTCCGTCGGCGACTACGACGTCCTCCCAAGGCTCAACACATTTCTCCGGGCCCATCCGGACGCCAGCTACAAGGGCGCGCGGGGGATGGCGGCCATGACCGGATACAACGGCGTCTTCGGATACCGGACGGATGTGGCTTACAAGACCGGCGAGCGGCTCGGCAAGGACCAGGCCGCCTATCTGGAGCAGCACCCGGATTTCAACTGGGACGAGGAAGTGGCCGAGGCCAAAAAGATTGCCGACGCGGCAAAGGCCGAGGGCTGGGAGTTCGCCTGCCACACCTGGGGGCACTTAAGCGTCACCGGCAAGAGCGCGGAGACCCTCGCGGCCGACCAGGACAGGTGGCAGAACACGGTGGCAAACATCACCGGCAAGACGGACACCATCATCTTCGCCCACGGAAAGGACATCGGAACCTGGCGGGACTACGACGCCTCCACCAACGAGGCCTACGCGTATTTTAAGTCCATGGGCTACAACTTCTACGCCAACGTGGACGCCTCCAGCGAGTACTGGGTGCAGATCCGCGATCCCTATGTGCGGCAGGGCCGCATCGACTGCGACGGGCTGCAGATGTGGAGGGCCCTCTCCGGGGCCGCGAAGACCAATGTCTTCGTCCAGCTCTTCGACGTCGCGTCCGTATTCGATCCGAGGCGGCCGACGCCGGTCTCCGCAACCGGAAAAGCGTGACGTTTTTTCCTTGCGCGCCGTCGTGCGTAAGTGTTATGATATCTAAGACTTTTTTATAATACGGAGGGAGAAAAAAGGTGCAACTTTGGCATGTATTACTGATCATTCTCATCGCCCTGATCGCGGTTGCCGTCGTCCTTTATTTCATGGGAAAGCGGCTGCAGAAGAAACAGGCCGCCCAGCAGGAGCAGATCGAGGCCGCAAAGCAGCAGATGACGCTTCTCATTATCGACAAGAAGCGATTGCCGGTCAAGGACTCAGGGCTTCCGCAGGCCGTCATCGACCAGGTGCCGAGGCTCATGCGCCGCAATAAGATGCCCGTGGTTAAGGTGAAGGCCGGCCCGCGCATCATGACGATGGTAGCCGACGACAAGATCTTCGACCAGATTCCGGTGAAGAAGGAAGTGAAGGCGACTGTCTCCGGCATCTACATCGTAGACGTCCGGGCAGTGCACGGCAAGCTGGACGCCCCGCCGCCAAAGAAGAAGGGCCTGAAAAGACTTGTCTCCTCGATAAAAGACAGGGCGGGGAGCGCGGCGAATGCTTCCTCATCCGGAAGCGGCAAGTCAAAGAAGAAATGAACCGCTAAGAACCATCCGGACTTCCGCGTCCCTTATGTGGCCGCCGCCGGAAAAAAGTGCATATCGGATATGAATCTCGATCCGCTCGTCAGTACGGCGGATCGAGAGTTTTTTTGTGTGAACTTCAAGGGAAAATGAGAGATCAGGCGTCTCATAGGCCGTCCTCGTGACCTCGTCCTCCCGGAATATGAGGTCCGTCTTTACCGCTCCCCGCCTGTGCACCTCGACGAGGCGGTCCCTTACGACGAGATGGCTCTTTGCGCGGTCGCAGTTCTCTCCCATCTCTTCCTCAAAGAGGACATGGAGGTTTCCCGCAACGCGCCTTGCCGCTCCGCGCGCCGCAGTGCGCATGAGGCCGTCGTCCCCCGACCCTTCTATGAGGACATCAATCTCTTCCGTCATTTCCCTAATACTCCTCGATGGGCACGATCCGCGCGCTCTTTACGTCCACGGGGAGCACGGAATTGGCAAAGCCCGCGAACCTCTCGGCGTCGTCGCTCACAAAGAAGCGGTAGGGGTAGGGCTCGCCGGGCATTCTCGGGGAGTCATTTTCCAGAGCCTCGCTTCTTAGCAGTCTTTTCAGCTCGTTCGCCGTCTCATAGGCGGGATTTACCAGGCGGATCTCGTCGCCGATCAGGCGCCTGATCTCGGAGCGGAGAAGCGGATAATGCGTGCACCCTAAGATCAGCGCGTCGATGTCGTATTCCAGGACCTCATCCAGATAGCGGAGGATGATCTCGTCCGTGATCTTGTCGTGGGTCCACCCCTCCTCCACCAGCGGGACGAAGAGGGGACAGGCCTTGCCAATCACGCTCAGCTCCGGCCGGATCGCATGGATGGCGTTGCTGTAGACGTGGCTCGCGATCGTCGCACGGGTCGCGATCACCCCGATCCGTCCCCGCTTCGTCTCCTCGCAGGCTGCGCGCGCGCCGGGCTCCACCACGCCGATCACCGGAAGTCCTCCGGCCTCCTCGCGGATCTCGTCGAGCGCGAGGGCGGAAGCCGTGTTGCAAGCCACGACGATGGCCTTGATCTCCTGCGTCTTTAAAAAGCGGACGATCTGCCTGGAATAGCGCTGTACGGTCTTCGGCGATTTATTGCCGTAGGGCACTCTCGCCGTGTCGCCAAAATACACGATCTTCTCCATCGGGAGATTCCTCATGATCTCCCTGGCCACCGTAAGGCCCCCGAGTCCCGAGTCAAACACCCCGATGGGGAGCGATCTCCTCATATCCGCCTCATTCATGACTTCATGCCGCCTCCGAAATACTTCGCCCCCGATGCATCCCGCATGTCGAGTGCGCTGTTGATGGTCCGGTGCTGATTGTCGATATGCAGCTTGATCAGCCGCACGGCCTCCGCCTCATCCCTCATCATGACGGAGCGGACGATATCGTCGTGTTCCTTCACCAGTGTCTTGCGGATGTCCTTGTCTTTCAGGTACTCGACCCGGAAGCGGTACATCTGCTCCCTCAGATTGTTCAGTATCTGAATCAGCCTGCGGTTGTTTGTTCCCCTGTAAATGACGTCGTGAAAA